>JANMIV010000318.1:0-4608 GCA_031375995.1 Bacteroidota bacterium | reverse complement strand
TCCGTTTACAATACAACCCATGATAGCAATTTTTAATCCCTTTAAATGATTTGTCACTGCCCTGATCTTTGCAGTGGTTTCCTGCAGATCGAACAACGTTCTGCCACAACTGGGGCAACTGATATATTCAGTTTTAGAAATTCTTGTCCTCGCTGCTTGTAAAATTCCAAAAGATATTTGATTGATTCTGTCTCTATTTATAAATGGAGAACTCATCATTATTCCATCTCCAAAACCATCAATTAACAAAGCCCCACAATCTGTTGCACAATGCAACATAAATTGTTCTTCATCTGCTTCCTTCTGGTAATTTTGCGCTATAATTATTGGATTTTTTACATCTAAATCATTCAATTCAAAAAACATTCTCCTTTGCAAAGTCATCGGATTTTTTTCAGTTGATTGAATAATAAATACAACATGCTTAATTTGGTTGCTTAAATTAATTACTTCTTTACTTAACTCCTCTATTTTTAAAAACACAAAATTCAAAGTAGTTGAATGCGAAACTATATGACTTCCTTTTATTATATCATCAGCTGTAAATAAAGGGAAAGCATTTATTTTATCTGATACTATATTCCAAGTTTGAGCATCAAAAATTGCTTTTAAACCTATTGGCAGCATAAAAGGAGATTGGTTCTTGCCTAAATATATAAAATCAGCCCCTAAATCACTCATTTGCCATTTATCTAGTTCGGCATTAAAAGTATATCCAATACTTTTCAAATCCTCCTTAGCAAGATTGTTCAATTCACTATAATTGGCAATTACCCTTGGAACTTGATGACCGCCCATATTATAGACTTCATTACTTAATCTACGTTTGTAATCAAATGGACTCCAATTTTTGCCATTTGAATTTTCTAAATTTATTTGAGGATAATCTACTTGCTCAATATTGGTATAGCGAGCAATTAATTTCTTGGCCACGGGCACTTCAAATTCAGGATCTTCAGTAAGAGAAACCCGCACCGTATCCCCTATTCCATCCTCCAATAACGCGCCTATTCCCAAAGCAGATTTAATACGCCCATCATCACCATCGCCAGCCTCCGTAACTCCCAAGTGCAAGGGATAGTGCATATTATTACCATCCATTGTTTTTACCAAAAGTCTATATGCCTGCACCATTACTTGTGGGTTGCTAGATTTCATAGAAAGCACTATATTATGAAAGTTTTCATCCTCAGCAATACGCAAAAATTCCATTGCGCTTTCTACCATTCCATGAGCTGTATCGCCATATCTACTCATTATTCTATCGCTTAGCGAGCCATGGTTAGTACCTATTCTAAGTGCAGTACCGTATTCCTTGCATATCTTAATTAATGGTACAAATTTTTCTCTTATTCTGTCTATTTCTTCTTGATATTCTAAATCGGTGTATTCAATAATATCAAATTTCTTTTTATCAGCGTAATTACCCGGATTAATTCGTACTTTTTCCACTATACGCGCAGCTAACTCCGCGGCATTAGGTGTAAAATGAATATCGGCAACTAAAGGCACATAAACGCCTTTATGCTGTAGCATTTTCTTTATTTCTGCTAAATTTTGAGCCTCCTTAATACTTGGGGCTGTTAATCGAACTAATTGGCAACCAGCATCGACCATTCTTATTATTTGTTCAACAGACTTTTGGGTATCCATGGTGTCCGTTGTGGTCATACTTTGAGGAATAATTGGAAAATCACTTCCAATATATAAATCACCTATTTGTACTGTACTCGTTTCTCTACGTTGGTATGTCATTATATAAGTTTGATAAGAATGCTTCTTATTTTGTTTCTATTTCGCCTTCAAAAACAAAATTGGCGGGACCTATTAAAAATATCTTGCTAAAGGTACTATCATTCAACAAATAAGTAACTGAAAGGTTTCCTCCTTTTGTAAGAATATTAACCATATTGCTCGTTTCTAAAGCATTTGCAAAACTAGCATACGCCAATGCTGCAGCAGTTACACCAGTGCCGCAGCTAAAAGTCTCATCTTCCACCCCTCTTTCATACGTTCTTACTTTCAGCACATTGTTATCTATTGAAACAAAGTTGACATTAATTCCTACCTGTTTAAACTCTTCGTTGTACCTGATTTTTTTTGCTTCATGCACCAAATCAATAGCATCTACATCCGTTTCAAAAAATTGCACATAATGAGGCGAGCCTGTGTTTAAAACAAATACATGATTGCTTCTTCTATCAATAAAAGCAACATCTTGCATTTGTAAACTTACTTTATCCTTATCATAAAAAGCGGTATGAATGCCATCAACTGCATAGAAGATAGCCTCTTCATTTACAATTGCTAAATCTTTTGCAAATTGAGCTATACATCTTCCTCCGTTTCCGCACATAGAACTTTCTTGCCCATCACTATTGAAATATTGCATATAGAAATCTGATTGAGGATGATTTTGAAGCAAAATAAGTCCATCAGCTCCAATGCCAAATCTTCTATCGCAAAGAAATGCTACTAACTGTTTGTTATTTGCTGCAAAGGTTTTTTTTCTATCATCAATCATGATAAAATCATTACCTGTGCCTTGGTACTTTCTAAATTTAATCTTCAAGTTTGTATAATTCATTATCTGCTACTAAAGCTGTTTCACCCCAACTAGAGTGCAAAATGATTTGGTTATTTTGTCTTAACAAAAACACATCAAAAGGCTTTTCTATTCCAAATAAAAGTAATTTCTTACCATTAAATTGATAGCCTTTAAAACCAATAATTGAGTACCAAAACTCAACATATAGAGGCTTGGAATGCATATTCTGCTTACTTAATGATTGCAATGTTAAGCGATTTACTAAACTATCATTTATGGCACTATCTGTACTTTGTAAAATTATTTTAAACTTTTCCTTAAACTTTTCCAATTCAAACACAAGCATTAAACTATCATTCAATAAATAATCTTTTGTTGAATTGGCTATTCTATTATCAATTACTATATCCTCTAACTGTCCATCTATAGTTTGCTCTATTTGTGTAGAATCAATTATTGAAGATTCTACCGAATCTGCATCTATAGTTTGTGCCTGAATAACATCATCATTTGACTCTTGCTTTACCTCATTCAAACTTTTATTCCGCTCTTTAGGAATAAAAAATTTAAATGGATATATGATGGCTCCCTTTATTCTATCAACCAATACCTGCTTGTAAGATTGGTTTTTTTGTTGCTCTTCATAATATTTCTGATTTGCATAATAATCAGCAATTAAAACAATACCCAAAACAGAAAGAGATAACAAAAACCACGAGTACGACTTTTTAGGCTTATCAGGAATAATCTCTTCATTATAATACTCCTCAAGCTCTTGTTTCATTATCTCTTCGTGATTAAAAGCATAAGCGTTGAACTGCGCTTTGAACTTTTCATCCGTAGCTAGTTTTTCTTCAAAAAATACTTTCTCCTCACCCAACATTTCATTGCGCAGGTACTTTTCAAAGTAATAAGTATGTTTATCGTGTTGAATTTGCATTCCTTTGCAAATTTCAACTAAGTTTTGATTGCTGCAAGTTTTTTTATTTACCGCTTATCACCAATTTGGATTTATTTGTAAAAAAATAAGCACTTTCGATAAACTCAATTGACATATTTTGCGTTAAATGTCAAAATTGGAATAACATTTGATATGGAAGAAACACTTACTATTTAAAATTTAATTATAAAAAGTACATGAAAAAATATGCATTAATTTTTGCAGTAGCTTGCCTTGGAGGCTTGGCTGCAGTTGGTTTAAGCAAATTATTTAACAACAAAGAAAACGCCACAGAATTCACCAAAAACTATTTAGCAAGGTATGCTAGTTTGACAGAAGGTGGACAAAGACCAGATTTTGTGGCAGTAGCAGAGGCTGTTACCCCAACAGTTGTTCATATACTAACTGTTGTAGAAAAACCTGTTGCTAATAATGAACAGCAAGAGATTAATCCTTTCGATTTTTTTGGAGGACGCGGTTTCAGTATGCCAAATCCAGGCCCAAGGGCAGGAAGCGGCAGTGGTGTTATTATTTCACAAGACGGATTAATTGTTACCAATAATCACGTAATTGACGGAGCTACAAAAATTAAAGTAGTGCTAAACGATAAACGTGAATACGATGCTGAACTATTAGGAAAAGATAACAATACTGATTTAGCCTTACTGCGCATTTCAGAAACCAATCTTCCTTTTGCCATTGTTGGCAATAGTGATGAGGTTAAAGTAGGACAATGGGTTTTGGCGGTTGGAAATCCATTTAATTTGACTTCTACTGTAACCGCTGGAATTATAAGTGCCAAAGGACGTAACTTAAATATAAACAGAGGCAACGGTCAGCAATATCCTATAGAGTCGTTTATTCAAACAGATGCTGCTGTAAATCCTGGTAATAGTGGAGGTGCTTTAGTTAGCCAAGAAGGAAAACTAATAGGCATAAACACAGCAATAGCAAGTGAAAATGGACAGTACGCTGGATACGCATTTGCAATACCAAGTAATTTAATGCAAAAAGTAATTAATGACCTGATGAAATATGGGACAGTTCAAAGGGGTGTTTTGGGGGTTGAAATAACTGACATTGATGGTGAGTTAGCTGACAAATTAGGTTTGAAAGAGGT
>JANMIV010000308.1:0-1144 GCA_031375995.1 Bacteroidota bacterium | reverse complement strand
GCAGCAGGGGAAAACAGCACTTAAAACAAGCTTATTAGGTTTGTTAATACCACTTATTCTTGGTTTTCTGGTAGCGTACAATTTTTATCCATTATTTGGCGAAACAGTATATTCTATGTCGCAACTAACGCTGTTTAGCTTATTTGTTGGAACAGCCATGGCCGTTTCTGCATTGCCTATTATAGCACGTACATTGATGGATTTGGGTTTGTTTAGAACAAAAGTAGGCATGATTATTATTGCGGCTGCCATGTTTGATGATATTATTGGTTGGCTCTTGTTTTCCGTTATATTGGGTATGCTTAAGTCTAGCACTTCCATAGGACACGGATTTGCTTTTACCCTTGGCCTCACCATTTTTTATGCGGTTGCTATGCTTACTGTTGGGCGCATTATTATCAATAAATCATTGCCTTGGGCACAGAAAAATTTTAGCTGGCCGGGCGGATTTTTGAGCATTTCATTGGGCTTGGCATTTTTAGGAGCGGCATTTACAGAGTATATTGGTATTCATGCCATATTTGGTGCATTTATAGTAGGTATTGCCTTTGGCGATAGCGTACATTTAACCGAAAAAACCAGAGAAATAGTCAACCAGTTTGTGACCAATATATTTGCGCCATTGTTTTTTGTGTCCATTGGTTTTAAAGTAAACTTTTTTGCCAATTTCGACCTAAAAGTAACTTTGGTTGTATTGGTATTGGCGGTTGTTTGTAAACTACTAGGTGCTGGTTTAGGGGCTTTGTGGGGCGGACTCAGCAAAAAAGAAAGTTTAGCAGTAGGCTTTGGTATGAATGCAAGAGGTGCCATGGAAATTATATTGGCTTTATTAGCTTTGCAAGCAGGGCTAATCAATCAAAAACTATTTGTGGCCATAGTGATTATGGCCGTTGTTACTTCTGTAATGGCAGGGCCTGCTTTACAGTTTTTGGTAAAGCGCAAAACGGACGAAGTAAATGAGGAAGAAGAAAAAGAGAAAAAAGGCTTCTTTAGTTCGCGTTTAGGTTAGCCAGTTATTCCAAGCAGCACTAAAAATCTAGCATCCGCACTCGCTAGCATCTTGCTAGTGAGCGTATAGGGCAGCTTCTAGCTGCAACAAAGTACAAGGCATTTAAACAAAAAAGAATCCGCACTTGCGGGTGAA
>JANMIV010000300.1:0-5322 GCA_031375995.1 Bacteroidota bacterium | reverse complement strand
GAATTTTTACATGAATTCATACGAAACAACTACAAAACACAAGAAGTAGAAACAATGGTTAAAGCAATAGTTACTAGGCTTATTGCTTGGATGATAGACTTTTTCATGGTTGTAATTTTTTATAGTTCGAAAATAATTCTTGTTAGCACAATAACAAACCGTATGCCAATAATTTTAAATATATTTGTTTCTAATTATAACAAGAATAAAAGTATGCCCCATTTGGTAAGTAGTTTCAAAGGAAATAAGTTTTTTACAAATAAGCATTTCGAAACCATTTATCCTGCAGTGTTCAGAAAAGTAGCTATTAATTACAAAAGAGAGCGTATTGAATTGGTTGATGGCGATTTTATTGACATTGATTGGGTGAAGAATAACAATACGCAATTGCTTATTTTATTTCACGGATTAGAAGGAAGTTCGCAATCAACTTATATTAAAGGCTTTGCCTCTTATTTTTCCACGCATGGATATGATGTTTGTGCCGTAAACTTTAGAAGTTGTAGTGGCGAAAACAACCGCTTGTTGAGCAGCTATCATGGGGGTAAAACAGAGGATGTAACCAATATTTTAAATTTTATTGAAAAGAAGCACCGTTACACGGAATATGTGTTAGGTGGATTCAGTTTAGGGGGTAATGTACTGCTTAAATACCTTGGGGAGCAGGCTGGTGCCATTAATGCTAAAATAAAAAAGGCTTTTGCTTTTTCTGTGCCAGTAGATATGGTGGCTTGCGCTGTTACGCTTAGTAAAATATCGAATAAAATTTATATGCACCAGTTTTTACAAACTTTAAATAAAAAAATGATTGTAAAGGCCAAACAATTTCCCAACCAGATAGAGGTAAGAAACATCAATAGAATAAAAACATTCTATGAGTGGGACGGTACTTTTACAGCTAAGATAAATGGTTTTAGCAGCGCTAAATCATATTATGAGCAATCAAGCTCATTGCAATTTTTACCATTTATTCAGGTGCCAACTTTACTGGTAAATGCGCTCAACGATCCATTTTTATCTGATACTTGTTTCCCCATTGAAATTGCTAAAAATAGTAATTATCTATTTTTGGAAACTCCACAAAATGGTGGTCATGTTGGGTTTTTTAGTGGAAATAAAAAGGATGGATATTATAGTGAACAAAGGGCTTTTGAATTTGTTTCCAAATAGCGTTTTACTAAACTTATTTAATAGTTTAACTCCAATTCCAACAATTGCCTCAGTGTGGCCAGTGCTGGGTTTTGCTCGGTCATTTTATTGAATTTATCATCTACAGAAAGTGCTTTTACTTGGGGAATTAAGGTAGTGTCAATTACAAACTCAACATCAATGGTGCTGTTTTTTAAATGGCTACGTAAAAACTGAATAATCAGTAATCGTTGGTCTTCGAATAAGCTTTTTTCATGGTTACTGGCCAAAACAATACTTACCATATTGGTTTCAGATAGCTTTATCTCCCTTTCTTTTATAAAACCAAGACTTGCTTTTTCTATTTGCATTACATAGTTTTTCCAAACCTGCAATAGGGTATCAAAAGTAAATGATTCATCATTTTCTTTTGGTTTCGTATCTTCTAGTTTTTCATCTTCACTATTTTGTGCCGATTGAGAGGCATTTTTTAGCTTTTCAGCTATTTCTTCTTTTTTCTGAGAAAATACTTGGTCTGTTTTTTTACCAAATAGACCGCTACCTAAAGTGGAATTTGTAATATTGGGTATTGCAGGTATTTCTACTGCATTGTTTTCAGTACTAGGTAAAGGAGGAATTATTTGCTCTTTTACTGTAGTTTGTGGTTCGGCAGTAAATTGGCCTACCTCAACTACTTGCTTATTGGAAGAAGGGGTTTGGTCAGTTATTTTTTTTTTTGTTCAACTTGGCCATTTTGCAAGTTGATATAGGTTTGTAGGTGGCAAAGTTTCATTAAACAGAGCTCCACATGCAATCGTTGGTTTTTTGCCGATTTGTAATCTAATTCACATTTGTTGAGCACATTTAAGGCATTTAACAACAAAGAAGCATTGGCTGCATTACCTTGCTCAAGGAATTTTTTAGCAACACTTTGCGATACTTCTAATAGTTTTACAGTATCTGGGTGTTTGCAAACCAATAAATTTCTGATGTGTTCACTAAAACCACCCAGAAAATGGAAGGAGTCAAATCCGTTGGCTAAAATATCATCAAACAATAGCAACATTCCCGCCAAATCTTCATTTAGCAATAAATTTACTGCCTTAAAATAGTAATCATAATCAAGTATATTTAAATTATTGATTACATCTTGGTATTTAATATTGGTGCCGCTGAAACTCACAATTCTATCAAAAATAGAAAGTGCATCACGCATGGCTCCATCTGCTTTTTGTGCTATTACATGCAGGGCGTCTTCATCAGCAGTAATGTTTTCTTTTTCGCAAATTTGTTTTAACTGCTTTACCGCATCTTCTATTTTTATGCGGTGAAAATCAAAAACCTGACAACGAGAAATGATGGTAGGTAAAATTTTATGTTTTTCAGTGGTAGCTAAAATAAATTTAGCGTAGGGAGGTGGTTCTTCTAAGGTTTTTAAAAATGCGTTGAATGCCTGAGCGCTCAACATGTGCACCTCATCTATAATATATATTTTATACGTAGCTCCTTGTGGGGCATAGCGTACTTGTTCCACCAAAGCCCTTATATCGTCAACGGAATTATTGCTGGCGGCATCTAATTCGTAAATATTAAAAGAGGCATTGTTATTAAAGGCATTGCAACTATCACAATTATTGCAAGCTTCTAATTCTGCTGTTAAGTTGGTACAGTTAATGGTTTTGGCTAAAAGCCTAGCAGAAGTAGTTTTACCAACACCACGTGGACCGCAAAATAAAAAAGCGTGCGCTAAATGCCTGTTTTTAATAGCATTTTTTAGAGTTTGAACAACATGGCCTTGGCCAATTACTGTATCAAAACTAGCCGGACGATATTTACGGGCCGAAACCACAAAATTTTCCATGCCCGCAATTAATTTCATTTTTTGCATAAAATAAAACTTTTTACCTTTTGTTGATATATTGTTGGTGGCAGAGAAAGCTAATTCGCTTTTATTGAGTTTTTTATGGCCTTATGATATTAAATGGCAGATGGTAAAATAGGCGAAACAAACCGCATTTTTAGGTTAAAATTTGTCCATCACTGCATATTAGTTTAATATCGAAACCAATTAGCTAAAATGGAAAAAGCCCATATTTCAAAAATAAATCCTTTGCAAGACCTTATTTTGGTTGATAAACCATTGACTTGGACCAGTTTTCAAGTAGTGAATAAATTGCGTTATGCCATTTCAAAACGTTACCGCGATGCATTGATAGAAAGCAATGGGCAAAAAAGGAAAATAAAGGTAGGCCATGCAGGCACTTTAGACCCTTTGGCAACTGGTTTGCTTATTTTATGCATTGGTAAAGAAACAAAAAATATAGACCAATACATGGCCACTGAGAAGGAATATACTGGCAGTTTTTTTATAGGTGCTACACGGCCCAGTTACGATAAAGAAACTGAGGTGGATGCTATTTTTGAAACAAACCATATTACGGAAGCATTGATATTGGATACCGCAAAAGGTTTTATTGGGGAACAAATGCAAATACCACCTGTTTTTTCTGCTATAAAAAAAGATGGACAAAGGGCTTATAAGGCTGCCAGAAGTGGCATTGAAATTGAACTTACTCCAAGGAGTATAACCATTATTGATTTTGAAATTACCAATATAAACATGCCGTTGGTTTATTTTAAAATTAAATGCAGCAAAGGCACGTATATTAGAAGTATTGCATACGATTTTGGAAAAAAATTAAACAATGGTGCTTATTTGGACTCGCTATGCAGAACGGTAAGTGGCATATATAAGCTTACTGATGCCGTAAGTATAGCCGAATTTTTAGAGGAAGATACCGAATTGGTTAAAGCATTGGAACAAAAGGAACAATAGTTAGTAAGTATAAATAATATACCTTTAGATACAATTATGAAATTATATAGCATAGAGACAGGTAGGTTTAAATTAGATGGTGGTGCCATGTTTGGGGTAGTACCCAAATCAATTTGGCATAAACTAAACCCAGCAGACGAAAACAATATGATTAGTTTGGCTATGCGCTGTTTGCTGATTGAAGATGGAAATAGACTGATGTTGGTGGATAATGGAATGGGCAATAAGCAAGATGAAAAGTTTTTTGGTCATTATTACATGCATGGCGATTTCTCCTTGGAAAAATCGTTGGCAGCACATGGGTTTCATGTAAATGACATAACAGATATGGTTTTGACCCATTTGCATTTTGACCATTGTGGAGGCAGTATAAAATGGAATGCTGATAGAACCCAATATGAAACAAATTTTAAGAATGCTGCCTATTGGATAGCCGAAAATCATTGGCAAGAAGCATTAGCGCCCAACCAAAGAGAGAAGGCCAGTTTTTTAAAGGAAAATATTTTACCCATTGAAGAGAGCGGGCAATTAAAATTGCTAAAACCAAACGAAAAGTTTCATCCCGAAATTGATTTGCTTTTTACTACTGGGCATACCAATAGTATGATGCATCCCATAGTTCCTTATAAAGACACTAAAATTATTTATTTGGCTGACGCTATTCCTACCATGGCGCATATTCCAATACCTTATGTAATGGGCTATGATGTGCGTCCGTTGGAGAGTATGCAAGAAAAAAGTAATATATTACAAATGGCTTTGGATAAGCAATATTTATTGTTTTTTGAGCACGATCCTTTTCACGAAATGTGTTCGGTACAGCAAACTGATAAAGGGATAAAACGCCATGAAATTTTGACATTGGATTAAACTAACCCACTTTTTTCAAATATTCATTTGCTTTGTTTTTATAGTAAGGTTTTAGTTCAGTAGGTACCGTTTTCAATATTTCCGTTTCCTTGTTTTTTTGCTCAAGGTATTTGTCAAAAATAGGAGGAGGAGCTGTTTTGTCTTTTTCCTTACTTTGTTCTGCTTCGCGTTTTTTGTCCTGTTCTTGTTTTTTCTCGGCTTTTTCGCTTTCCAGCATACGGGTTAGTATTTCCTCTTGTCGGTTTATGGTTTCTTGGCTTAAGCGTTTATTGAATAGTTCGCGTTCGGTTTGTTCCATTTGCTTTTGCAGTTGTTGCAATTTAGCCGCACCACCCAGTCCCTCTTTTTCTTTCGCATCTAACTGACTAAGCATTTTTTGTAGCTGTTGGCGTATGGCCATTTGTTGCGCTGCCATGCGCGCAAATTGTTCGCTTCCGCTACTTCCAGGCTTGTCTCCCCCTTTGCCGCTGCCATTGTTGTTTTGCCCT
>JANMIV010000272.1:0-1039 GCA_031375995.1 Bacteroidota bacterium | reverse complement strand
CATGGTCAGCCAGCTTCTCCAACACGTTTGGGAAAAGAGTTAATGGTATTTGTAAGTAGGCTACAGGAGCAACTAAGGCATTTAAAAAGTATTCCTCATTCTGCTAAGTTTGGCGGTGCTACGGGTAATTTCAATGCCCATCATGTTGCTTATCCGCATATCAATTGGTTCCAATTTGGAAATACATTTTGTACCCAGTTAGGTTTATCTCGTTCTAATCCAACCACGCAAATAGAACATTACGATAATATGGCTGCCATGTTTGACGCTTTGAAGCGAATAAATACCATATTGATTGATTTAAGCAGAGATATATGGCAATACATAGCCATGGATTATTTTAAACAAGAACTAAAAAATGGGGAAATAGGCAGTAGTGCCATGCCTCATAAAGTAAATCCAATTGACTTTGAAAATGCGGAAGGAAACTTAGGAATGGCCAATGCTATTTTCGAACATTTATCGGCCAAATTACCTATTAGTCGCCTCCAAAGAGATTTAACAGATAGTACCGTTTTACGCAATGTTGGCGTACCTTTGGCACATAGTTTAATTGCCTTTACATCGCTTTCTAAAGGGCTTAATAAATTGCTTATTAATAAAGCAAAAATAGAGGCTGATTTAGACAATAATTGGGCAGTTGTAGCGGAGGCTATTCAAACCGTTTTACGAAGAGAAGGATATCCACAACCATACGAGGCTTTAAAAGCTTTGACACGTACCAATGAAAAAATTGACTCAAAAAGCATACACACGTTTATTAGTATGTTGGCTGTAAGTGAAGATGTAAGAAAAGAATTACTTAATATTACACCGTTTAATTATACAGGCATTTAAAACGTAATTTATGAGAAATTTTCTTTTGGGTTTAATAGCAACTGGTATGTTACTTTCCAATTCATGCTCAGAAAGTGGGCCTACTGTAACAGGTTTGATAGATACCACCAAATGGGTACTTAATGCAAAGGGGCCTACTTATGATCCTAAAGTCCCTCGTTTAAACTCACCAGTTGAAGATAATGAATTACCCAATGAGTAC
>JANMIV010000241.1:0-24633 GCA_031375995.1 Bacteroidota bacterium | reverse complement strand
GCTTCTTTCTTTTCTTTTTCTTTTTTCTTCTTTTTATCGCCTGTTTTTGTCGAGTCTGCTCTATTTTTCAAAACATCTACTTTGCCTGCTCCATTTGCCATATCTTTTGCGGCTTCGTTTGCTCTACCTTCTTTCATTTTTTCACGCAAACGAGTGCGCTGATCATCTACTTTTGGTTTTGGCTCATTTGTTGGACGCTCGTTTTTGCGCCCTTCTACTCCATCTGTTACCGTACTATTTGCAGATTGCAATTGGTCAGAAACTCTATTTTTAGGTTTTTTTACTTTTGGAGTTGAACCAATTGGCGTATTTATTTTTTTCAAATACTTAGACATATTGTACAATTGCTCAAAATTAAAATCTCCATTGATTTGGCGATTTTGTGAACTGCGAATGGTATTGCCCAAAAACTGCGTATTGAGTGCAGCAGCATTCCAGTTGTAAGTAGAGGTTACCTGCGCCCTTACATTTATCCAATCCATGAAAGGAATTTGTTTGGTCGGTAGGGTATAGTTCATACCAACGTTTTGAGCAAAAGTCTTGTAACGTCCTAAGTTTTTGATATTAGACAAAATACTATCTCGTTTTTCTTGTGTATCGATTTTGCCTGCTGGCTCATCTATTACAGAAGTTACGTCTGCGTTATACGTCAGTTTTATACCTTTACTAAAATCCCAGTTCATCGTATATTTTCTGTCCCAGTTAAAACGCTTATTGTAGTACGTGCTAAGACTATCAATATCTGGTGTAAAACGATATTTTGTAGTATTCAAACGTCTTTCTAAGTTCGTATTAAATGCTAATGTGCTTGGCAATGGGCTAAAATTAAACTCGCTCAATAGCTTTAAGTATTTATCCTTTTTTATCAATTTTTTGAAAGGTGTAATACTCAAACCACCTGGAATAGCATAGTTGTAATCCAATTGTCCACGACGTGTTTCTTTCTTTTCAGCCGCAATAATAGGGTCACTGTACTGATTTTCAGAGTGCTGATACGACACCGAGAAGTTAGAAATATTCCAAGGCATTGGTTTTCTCTTGCCATCGGTTGCGGGTTCTACACGTACATTGTCAAAACTAACATTGGTAATACGATCAATCGTAATGGCTTGCTTACGGATAGAATCTCTATTTTCAACACTTGCATTTTCCACTTTTGACTTTAGTTTTACGTCCAAATCATAAGGGTCAAATTCTGGTGTAATCGTTTTATTAGAAAGCTGATACGTAAATGGTACTTTTAATCCGAGTTTTTTAGGAAAAAATTTGCCTAATTCTACGTTTGTCGTAAGGTCATATTGTAGCACATCTTCACGGCTTCGCTGTTGCAAACGTTGCTCAATATTTCCGTAGCCGCTGCCTGTGTAAGCACCCGAGAGTGTCACACGTCCGAGGTCGGCTATTTTCATATCAAGTCTTGCCAAACCAGCTATACCGCCTTTTTCGTCAAAACCATTGACACGCAACTCATTTATCCAAACTTCGGCACAAATTGGCATGCCTGTTTTACTTCTATTGCGGACACCAATCATGATACTTTTTACCAAGCCAAGGTTCGGATTTCCTTTTATAGTAATAGAATCACGACCATTTTCTGCACTAACTCTCGTATAAGGTCTTGAAGCAGAGCCTTGCTCACGCTCACGCTCACGCTGCTGTTTCAGACTAACCAATGAGGCTAAGTTAATGTCAAAATTATTGGTTTTTGGCCAAACTAATCTTGCATATTCAGGGTCAAGTTTTCCTCCCAAATTGTTTAAAGCCATGGTATCCGTCATGGTCAGTGGGATTTCATATTCGTAGTAGTTGCGTTCAAAGTCATTTCCTACACGTATAAAAGCCGTCAAATCGCCTGGTTTGATTGTAGTATTTCCTTTTTCTTCTGCGTGTACAAACATTTTCAGACGTTTGTACTGATTCCAATTGAAGTTTGTCAGCTTGTAAATACCTCTTTCTGTGTCTTCCGTAAGGTTACAAACATTCAAAGAAAGTGCTTGTTCGTTTTGCTTTTGCGCTGAGGCAACCGCTTGTCCCAAAACTTCTTCTCGTTGAATACCTGGAGGCAAAACATAATTTATATTAGGTCTGTCGCCATTTTCTTCGTAATTGATAGAGTTTACGTCAAAGAGTGTACCGTCTTGTGCAGGGTCAGTGCCAGGGATAATATTCGTTTCACCAACAAAACGGTTGCGTCTGTAACGTCTCCATTGGCTACGAGCAAGTTCCATTTTGGCAAAACGCAATGTTATTGGTTTATCAAAACCTGTCATATATACACGCATAAAACGGATAGAACGGAAATCTTGAATACCGCCTACTTTCGTTTTAAATTGGTCGATAGGAATACGGATGCGATAAAAAACTGGCTCATTATCACTATCTTTCCAACGTGCTTTTACTGCAGGATCTACTTTGATAATATCAGAAACAAAACCTGCTTTTGACAGATTCATACCGTTGGTTGCATCATCATATTCGATAGGGATTTCGTAGTGAAAATAAGATTCTCCTTCGTTGTCCAAAGATTTATTGTTATCCAAATCTTCAGAATCTGGTATATTCGTAGAAGAACTTACGTAACTGTTATCTCCTGTTGGTTTAGAGTTATTTTGTGTATTATTAAAATTATAATAGCGGTTTAAAACGGTAGACGTACCTGCTGTAAATTTCGTTTCATCTAAAAAGTGTACAAAGTTATCATTTGCAGGGTCTTTTAGAATATTATCTCGTGCTATTGTACTGCTAACACCACCAGCACCTGTTATTTTTTGAAGATACGAAGCTACTTGTACTTTTTCTCCCTCATCGTCCCAACCATCAAGACCTACATCTTGTGCAGAACGTACATTTTCATTTAGGTCAAAAGCATTTGTAATGGGCGTAATACGAGGTACACGAGCCATTTGCGTTCTGTCGGTAGGTACATTAGAGCTTGCTGCTGTACCACCAGGCAAACCATTTTCGTAGAATTGACGAGAATCTCTCAAAATATCTTCCGATATATTACCCAAATCTATGTGTAATTTTCCTTTATTAAATAAAGATTGGTCATTTTTTAAGTAAGGAGAAAGCATCCAAATATCCATAAATTCTACATTTGACGCTTCAAAATCATTGTAAGGTAAGGCACGCATGATACCTGCCCAACGAGTTTCTGGATTTTTCAATCTGCCATTTTCATCTAATCCTTTTGAAATATTCGGAATACCAGTTCCAGGCTCATCGTAATTATAAGGGCCTCTATTATCAGGCAAATAACTAAGGTCAAAGATACGTGCAGGGAAAGTTCCTCCCTGACCATTTCCATAATCTCTATTTTTAAAAATTTCTTGGTCAGTGATAAAACCAAAATATGGATTAATTTCATCTTGGTCGGTACGTACTTTTTGTCCGCTGCCACCATTACCTAAGCCACCCTGCTCATTGATATTGTACCAAAGTAATTTTGCACGGTTTACGTTGCTTCTACGGTCATTGATAAATGATGCTTCGGGAAAACGGGGATTATGATTTTCGAGGTCATTTTGTGGAACACTCGCCAAAAACCACTGTTGTGGCTGACGCAAATCCGTACCATTTGTTGAACCTTCAAAATCATCTACATAAACCACACCGCCTTCGTCCACGACCTCTTTTGAGTTAAGGTCTGTAATTTTATTAATAGCACGAGCATGTCCAGGTCTTAGGTAAGCCCCTTCGGCAGTAAAACTAATACTTGAAGGTACTTTTGTATCATATAATGGTAATCTGTCTGCTAATTTTGTAAGCCAAGGCGCATCTTTACTCAAATTTAGGTCAAGCCCGTAAACTGTATTGCTGATAGGGTCTTCTCCTACGTTTACTTTTTGGGTAAAAGGAACTTCCCAAAGTTTCATGTAAGTACCTCCGATACTGAGGTCTTTATTGACTTGATAATCTAATCTTGTTCCAAACATTCTTTTTTGCTGAAAACCAAAAAGCTGGCTATCTTCAAAACTAACATTTACAGGAATAGCAGAATTTACGTAGGCTTCATTCAGTATTTTTACTGTACCTGTACCATAGTTTACTTCATAATCTACGTTTTCTATCAACGGTTGTCCACCAGCAGTTACTTTTACAGAGCCTTTCGGAAGATTAAAAGTACCTAACTGATACTCGCTGTTTGATGTACCTTTATACTCGCCTTTTATGGTAAAAATATTGAGTTCGGGGAACTCACGAGCTGCTGTGATAGTCGTATCATATAGTTGTTGGTAAACAAACTGACGGGACAAAACATCGTCATCAATTTTATTAGAAAGTGCTTTTCCGAATGGCTCTAATACAGGAAAAATTATTTTTCCTTGACGTGTATTTATCGTAATTCCTTCTACAAAATCGAATACGCCATCTGGTTGTGGATCGCCCTGCGTATTGAGCTTATCCAAATTAAATACACTCAATAAAGGAACATTGGCAATTTTTAATTTAGAGCCAGTACCGCCTTGTACGTCATCGTTAGATAAAAAACGACGCTCGCCATCGCCAGGTTTGTTGTACATAATATCCAAACGGAAACCTTCTTTGTTTACGTTACTTGCACCAAGAGAATAGACGTTTTTCATCATCAAATCCCAAAGTGGAATATCCAAACGAGGTGTTGTTGCTTTCAATAATTTTACAAAAAGCATCTGAGGAATAGTATCAACAGGTTCTTGACCAACTTGCGGATTTTTATTTTGTTGTACTTCTGTTGCAGGTGCATTTGTTGCCAATTCTCCAACTTTGTACTCTTTTCCGTTGTATTTATAAGTAAAAGCAACACCAAGTGTTTGGTTTGGACGCAATTGGAAATTAACAGAAACGAAACCTAATTTTGGGTCATAAGAAAACTCATCTGCACGTAATTTCCTTGCACGGACTTTTTCAAAATCACGTGTAGGTTGCAATTCAAAATCGCCACCTTTTTGTACCAACTCTCGTATAGCTCCATCAAAATCACGGATACGAGGGTTGCCTAATAGCTTGTCGTACAGCTTATTAGCAGCATTGCTTGGCAGATTTTTGCCCTTAATATCTTGATTAGAAATACCACCTTTCCATTTAGGATTGGCAAAACGGTCAGGTTCGCCCAAGTCTGTAAATGCGATAATATCACGAACGTTTTGTGTTTCTGTACGGTCGTTTGTGACCCAAACTTCGAGGTAAGTGACTGTGAAAAGAGAGCCAATTTGCGGTAAATTGACCAAAGAACCTTCGTAATTATCACGGTTAGATTGTGTAAGGAAGAAGTGTCTGTTTTCGTCATATTGGTCAGCACTAAGCGCAAATTTATACTTTTGTCCGCCTTGCTGAATATTGATTTGCTGACGACGAGATTGCTGCTGTGCAACTACCGTAGCAATTTTTAAATTACCAAATTGTGTTTCTAATTTTAAACCAAAAAGGCTCGATGCGCCTTGTATCAAGGTACTTTTTAACGGTAAAGAAACATTACCAACTCCGATACCTTTTAGTATTTCGTCTTCTCCAAACGATTGTGTATCGTAATTGAGTTTTATCTGATTATCGAAATTAAATTGCGCTTTACTATTGTAGGCGGTATTTATTTTCATTTTTTCCCCAATTTGCCCTTGTAAATTTACATTTACATTTAAGTCAAAAATAGGCACAGTTCTGCGCTGATTAAAAACAGGGATTTGCGGATTTTGCTCTCTTGTATATGCGAATCCTAACGGAATATCAATATTTCCTTGTGGTGTAATACTCAATTCTGTACCACCAAATAGCCTATCTACGATATTTTTCTCGATTAATTCTTGCAGTTTTTTGAGTGGATCATCAAATTTTCTGCCTACAAAATCACTTTTATCTTTTGAACCAAGACCGTTGAATTTTTGAAATTGTTTTTGCTGTTGCTCCGTTTCACGGTATTTCAGGTACTCCGAAAAAGTCATGTAGGTAGGCATACGATAATAGTCGTCACCAATCTTTTCAGAAATAATGTACTGCCCAGATTTTACATCGTATTCAACACTTTTTTGAATGATGCTTGGGTCTTTTAAATCAAAAGGACTTTTTTTATTATTTAAAAAATCGCCATATCTTTCCTTTACTGGCATAGTATCCAGTTCGGCAGCAAAAGGTGGCGTATTGCGAGCATTAGCGTTAAAACTTATAGCAAGTAAAAATAAAAAACCTAAAAGTAATTTTCTGCAAATCATAATTTGTACAGGGATTTGTGTTTCAGCTTAACATTTCTGAATAAATAAACTCTCTATATTACGAAAAATATATATAAAAGTTTATTTTTTATAAAAAAAGTGACCACCAATATTGCGCACGCAACATCGGCTGACATATAAACTAAACGATAAAGGTATTTATTGTATTTTATGCAGCAAAAATTTAACATTTATTAGTATCAGGCGAATATACAAACAAAAAAACCGATGCGCTCTTTTGCACATCGGTTTTCTCTCAATCAAATCTAAAACGAATGAATTCTTTATAAATAAAGAACTTAATTTTTTGGAGTAATTTTTTTGGGTTCAATCAAAATTAATATTCAATATTTTGTTTCTAATGATGCAAAGATAAGTTCAATAAAAAAACTGTACAATCCCCAATTTAGGGGTGTTTTACTTGGTAATGGTATAAATAGAATTAATACTTATTTTGAATACCAGACCTCATAAGGTGGTACGCAAGATGAAAAATTAAGTCGTTTGTGCGGCTTTTAGAAAACATATAGCCTTTATAACTCATTGATTATCAATGGAATATTGTAGCATGCATTTATTTTACTATCAATATTTTAATTAATTTTTAGTTTTTTTTAAAATTATTCATTAAAAAATTTGCATATTACAAATATATATTTTATATTTGTAATGCTTTTAGAAATTATATAAGATAAAGCATGAAATACAGCAAATATAGCTTACGCTCCACTAAAAAGCATGTCCTCCCTATTGCCTAAATTGTAAGCCTTATTTGCACTTTTATTATAACCAAAACACGCACTCGCTATGCAAACAATTATCAGAACTCAGTCTCAAAAAAAGATAACGGTATCGCCTTATCTTATCTTATCTTATCTTATCTTATCTTATCTTATCTTATCTTATCTTATCTTATCTTATCTTATCTTATCTTATCTGTAATAGTACCTAAAAGTAACTATACTTAATACAATTTATTGCTGCGCTATTTAAATCGATGTCTTACTATATGGTAATTTCTTATAAGTTTTACCTATATGGTATTCACTTATAATGAATTTCTGTTGCCTGTGCGATAAAAATTAATCACTTTTTAATTTATTTACAATGCAAAATCTAAATTTATTTGTGTTGCACACTGCAATACATGACTATGCTATTGTCAAAAAACAGCGTAGTCGCGGCAGTCCTTTACTGCTGCCATCTACTATTTTTCGCTTTTATATGAAAGCGATGAAACCTTATTTTCTAATTTTAAAAATTTTTAACATGAAATTTACTTTCGTTTTTAGTTTACTTTGCCTGTCTTTTGCAAGCAAAGCACAAAACTGGCCAAGTTGGAATATTGGCGGCTCGCCTGCTTATCCTTGGATAACTAACACTATACCATCACTTTGGATTGATGCAAATGGCTACAAACATCACTACGGTGTCTTGAATGTAAATCATTATGACTATGGAACAGCTGACGGAAAACAAACCATTATTATGAGGTACGATGCTGCTGGTAATAGAATAATGAGAGATTGGGAAGTAGAAGAGTCGGAACTGCCTGATGATATAAAGGTAGCAAATAACAAATACAACAAATCTATCATACAAGAAATAGATAAAGCGCTTATCAAAGAACCGCTTGAAACCAATGTAGATGTTACTATTTTTCCTAATCCGACTTGTGATAAAGTAACGGTTGAGTTTTCTGATCTCATTGGAGACAACGCAACCTTAGAGGTTTTGGATGCAGAAGGGAAAAGATTACTTTCCCAAAATGCCGATACCTACAATACTCTCAATATCTCCGAATTTCCATCTGGTTTTTATATTATCGTATTAAAGTCTGGTACTAAAAGTAAACAATGGAAGATAAATAAAATCTAGTTTATTTTCAATTATTCAGTTATTTTTAAACAAAAAAATTATGATTATGAAATACATATTTTTGGCATTAATTACACTTGGATTGAGCAGTTATGCTTTACCCTATCTAAATGTAAATGGCGGTGATGAACCTTATAAAGCCTGTTGCGGTGCGCAGCCTGTTTTTGTTACTATCGGTAAAGAATCAATCTTTATCCCTAATATTTTTACACCAAACGGTGATGGTTTAAATGATGTTTTTAGGATTGATTACAATACTAAAACCTTAAAAGTTACTTTTATTAACATTAAAAATGATAAAGATCAGATCGTATGGAAAACAGAAAAATATAGCTCAGAGGCTCCTTTGTCTGCTTGGACAGGTCGTATGAGCAAAGACTCTGTATATACAGGGCTTTTTCATTATACTATTGGTATTCAAGATCAAACTGGAGCTGTTGCCGTTTTCGGTGGTTCAGCTTGTAGTGCAGTTTGTAACCCTAAAATCCCTATCAATATTACGGATAAAGATAAATGTTTTTTTCCTATGCAATATCCTCGGGATTCTTTTACCTACAAGTCAGTACTTCATTTGGAAATGGAGTGCTTGAAAAAATAAAAAACAATCTCTACGAAGCTTACCTACTAATGCTGTGCTCAGCTTTATTGTTTCGTATGGAAATAACCTTCACAAAATAATATTTAGAACTATGAAAAAAAATATTTTCCTTCGAGAAATGCAAATTCTTATGTTTGTATTTACTTTTTTCTATCAATTATCAATCGTCAATGGACAGGTTCAGAAGTGTGGCTCAGGTGTTACAACATTCACCCTTCAGGCAGGTACCTGTGGTAATGGGTTAAGTATTCAGTGTACTGCCACTGCCGTACCACCTGGTAGTAAGAGTATATTTAGCATATCAGGACAAGTAAATACATATGCAGGTGGCTCTGTTTGTATTTCTGTTCCTACATTAGGTGCTTATACTATAACTCATACAGTTATATCTCCAATAGCTCAAGACCAGTCTGCATCTTGTACTTTTGCTGCCAAGACTTACACTCCTCCGCCGCCTGTGATTACGTATGCAACAGGTTTGCCAGATGACCCTATTAAAAATGTAACAGATGAAAAATTACCAGTTGGTTCTATCAAAGGTTTAAACTCTGTTTCGCCTACAGGTGCTGCGACTTACTCTATCCCTGTAGCTCTGCCCAGCGGAACAAAAGGCGTAGAGCCAAGCCTTAGTTTTGAGTACAACGGTCAAACTACTATTGGCTTGATGGGCTTTGGCTGGAATATTTCAGGACTATCAAGTATAACAAGAGTTTCAAAAGACGATTATCATGATAATAGGACTTCTACACCGCAGCTTTCTGATAGTGATGGCTTTGCTTTAGATGGCAATCGCTTAATTTTACTGAGTGGAGAGTATGGTAAACCCAACTCTGTGTATGGTACAAAAAATGAAACTTTTGCTCGTATTACGCTTAAAGTAAGTTTTCCAAGCACTTATTTTGAAGTAGAAACCAAATCGGGTATGAAAATGCAGTATGGCTACACTATTGATGCTAGAATGTCAAATGCAAATCATGTGGCGGTAATTTGGCAACTCAATAGGTCAGAAGACCAATATGGAAATTATATGGAATATAAATACGCACTTTACCAAAATGGTATGGTGCTAAAAGAAATACTATATGCAGGAAATGAAAAAGCAAAAATAGCACCTTACAATAAAGTGACTTTTGATTATACGAGTAAGTTTGATATTAATAACGGATTCATAGCAGGTGTACAGATTGATGCTTCCGCTTTACTACAAAAAGTAACCATATTGGCAGAAGGCTCACTTTTCCGCCGCTATGAGTTTTCTTATGTTCGTGACGATATACACTCTTATCTGAGGGAACTAAAAGTTTTTGATGGAAACAACAATCCACTTAATCCTACTACTTTTCAGTACGGTACTAAAAATGAATTTTCTTATGGTACAACCAACCTTAGGACTATCTTACCTAGTTATAGTGCTAATAAAAATCCTGTTGTAGGAGTAGGCGATTTTAATGGTGATGGTTTGAGCGATGTGTTAGATTTTGATAAAGTAAGTAAAAAGTTTCGTTCTTTGACAAAAAATCAAGGTAACAATGACTTTACTACCAATAATTTTATAAGCTCTTCTAATAATACAGTATATGCGGCAGAAAATGGTTTAGCAAACCAAATTAATTTTTTAGCTCAAGATTTTGATGGTGATGGTTATGATGATGTTCCCGTTTTAGAAATAGACCAAGAATATTATACAGATATAGTTTACGAGAACGAAGGTAATACTCCGAATGTAGCCACTCTATCGAGAGATTATGTTAAATCAATTGGCGTACACCATTCACAAGGTAATGGTAACTTTAATCCGGTAGTACCATACCCAATTAGTAGTACCTACAAATATGCTTTGGGTAAAAGATTTATTATTACTGGAGATTTTGATGCCGATTCTCGAGCTGATTACATTACCATTTTAAGCGATATGACCTCTTATTCTGCTGCGGTGCATTTTCCAGCACTCAATAGCTTAAATAATGCCATTTCTATCAATAAACCGTCCTCTTATAATGGACTTTATGCGACAATAGAACAAGACCTTGCGTTCGCACCGTTTGCTCAAACTATAGACTTTAATGGGGACGGAAAAAGTGAAATTTTGATACACAATGGTAAAATGATTGTTGTTTTTGAACTGATTAAAAATGCTAATGGTTATCAACTTAAATTTTTAGCGGAATATAGGAATGATAATATTGTAGCCATTTATACAGGCGATTTTAATGGAGATTCTAAAACAGACCTTTTACTTGGAGTTGATGATGGAAAAGACCAGAAATTTATTCTTAGTGAATATAAGGTAATATTATCTACTGGACTTTGGTATCAGTACAGTCATGCATTTCTTAATCCTGGCTCAGATTTGACATCAATAGGAGACCTTAATGGAGATGGAATCTCGGATATAGTGTTCTCTAAAAGTACAGAATACGTCGTACATGCAAACGGTCCTTTTTCATATATCTTAAATTCGTATGATGTCTTTTACAGTAGAGGATTGAGTTTTTTTAGAAAAAATTATAATTTTTCAGATAAACCTATTCCTCAAGTAATAGGAGCAATACTCTCCAGTACAACCATTTCTTCTTCTTCTATCTTTCATACAGTAGGCGATTTCAATGGTGATGGAAAAACAGAATTATTATGGCAGAATAACGCTTATGTTTCTTTTTTCGCTAACTCTACCAATCATCTACTCGAAAAAGTCGTAGATGGCTATGGACGAGCCATTAATTTTGAGTACGAAAATGCCACCAAAGGCAGTATTTACCAAAAAGGGTCAGCGCATACTTATCCTTATACAAGTACACAAACACCTATGTGGTTGGTAAAAAGTATGAATGCTCCTGATGGTGTTGGTAGTATCACTAAAGCAGAATATAAATACAACGATATGCAGCTGCATCGGGGAGGTTTGGGGTTTTTAGGATGTGCTTCGGTAACTATTAAAAATCAAAAACAAGGTACTGAAACGTACAGCGAGTTTTATACCATAAAAAACAAGCAAGGAAATTATAGTGCTGTAAATCATACCTTAAAACTTCAAAGAGAGTTTAAAGATGGTCAGATGGTAAGTGAAATCGAAAATTCTTATGATTTTGCTCACGTTGGCAATGGACGATGGTGGCTTAAAAATACGGGTAGCAACTCGATCAATGGTGTAACAAATGCAATTGTCAAAAGCACTATTGAGTATGATTCTTATGGCAATGTTAGAAGTCAGTATAGCGACAATAACGGGGTAGAACAGAGCATTATGGCAGCTGAGTACGAACAACGTGGCTCATGGATTCCGTCAAGTCCTACCTTGATTAATGCCACGAATACTTGGAATGGGCAGACTTTTTCCAAAAGTACTAAAAATACCTATAATGACCAGGGTACACTTATACAAAGTATTGATTTTTATGGTAATGCGAAAGCGGTCACTACCGATTACAAACTCAACGACGATGTAGGTTTAGCGATTAGCTCTACCATATCTGCAGCAAACGTAAAAACACAGAGGTTTGACTACAAGTATAGTTCAAATTTTCGTTTTTTAGAAGAAACGACCAATCCTCTGGGGCAAGTCAGTTCTGTAAACTATGACGGGCGATGGGGCAAGCCAAAAACTGTCACTGATATAGCTGGACTTACTACCAGTTTCGAGTATGACGGCTTAGGTAGAGCAATAAAACTCACAACACCACAAGGCTACGACGTAAATACGCATTACTACTGGGGTTCCTCATTTGGTGGACTTTTTCATACGCTGGTGGAGCATCCTGGCAAACCTGATGTCCGAGAGCATTTTGATCTATTGGAGCGTTCTATTGCGAAAGAGGTAGAAGGATTTCAAGGTAAAGGATGGCTACAATCTTCTCAAGTGTATGACCACCTTGGCAATGTAGTGCAGTCTTTTTCTCCCGAATACAATGGTACTGGTGTTGTGACACACAACGAATATGATTATCTGAATCGCCTTAAAAGTACCTTTGTTCCTGGTAAAGGAATCACAAGTTTTGATTACGATTATATCAATGGCGGAACAAAAGTGACTACTTTAACTACTGCAGGACACACTTTTAGCTCCACGACTGATGTCTCGGGCAGAGTAATAGAAAAAATTGATTATGGTGGAAAATTGCAACATAAATACAACGGTCAAGGCCTGCAGACAGAAGTAAAACTTGATGGTAAAGTAACTGTTACTATGATGTATGATGGTGTAGGGCATAGAACCTCTATGAAAGATATTAATGCAGGTACAAATTCTTACAGGTATGACCCACTCGGGCGTTTGTTGTATCAGAAAACAGCACGTGATTATGTCACTACTTATGATTATGACGTTATTGGCAGACCTGTACGCCGACAAGGTGCTGAAGGTTTGACAACTTATGATTATACAAAGAGTGGTGGTGGTATCAATCAAATTTGGCTTGTTAAGGGTTACAATGGTTTTGATCAAACTACTATTTATGACGGTTATGGTAGAGTAAAAACACATACAGAAACCATAAAAGGAAAAGACTATACTCATAGTTACGACTATGATAAATACAATAATCAAATTTTAGAGGTCTATCCAACTGGTTTTACAATTAAGAGAGACTACGATGACAATTCTTATCTTACCAAAGTAGGAGAGTTCAAAAATCAAGCAATGGGTACTGTTTTTTTTGACGCTACTGATGTGGATCAGCACGGAAACTATTCAAAATACAAATTAGGTAACGGACTAACAACTACAAATACGTACACCAAATTTGGTTTACCTGAAAATTTTACCACAAGTGGTGCGATGGATATGGATTTCAACTTTAATACACAATCAGGAAATTTGGATTACCGCAGAGACAATATAAGAGGGATTTTGGAGGATTTTACGTACGATAATTTGGATAGATTAGAGACTGCTATTACCTCATTTGGTGGTAATACTACCATGGGCTACAATTCCAAAGGCAATATTTTAAATAAATCAGATGCGGGTAAATACTTTTATGGTTCTGCCAAGGTCAATGCTGTGACTCAAATAAATGCAGCTAAAAATATCAATTTGGCTACCCATGAAGTTTTGTACACGCCATTTGAGCAGCCTGACGAAATCAAAGATAATATATCTAGAGGTGTAGTGACCTTACGTTTTGATTATGGTGCAGACTATCAACGTCGCTATATGGAGTTTGGTGGTAAGATGGATTGGGCTTTTGAGCCTAATAGTGGCAATAAATGGTCAGGCGTAGCAAACCCAGGTGCAGGCAATAATCCTACATTCCAACAATTGATTTATGAAAAACGTTTTTATGTAGGCAACTACGAAGAAGACCATATTGCACCTGTTAATGGGCTTAATACAACAGAACCAAGTAACAGCCGTCTAATCCACTACATTGCAGGTGGTGATGGTATTTGCGCCATTATGGTAAGAAATATTACAGGCGAAAATACTGAAGGTATTGATTCTATTTTTTATGTACACAAAGATTATCTTGGCTCATTTTTGGCTTTTACAGGCGAAGAAGGCAATGTTCTTTACGAACAAAATTTTGACGCTTGGGGCAGATATCGAAACATTAAAGATTGGTCTTACGTAAATATTCAGCATCGCCCTTTATGGATGTATCGTGGCTTCACAGGTCATGAGCATTTAGTTCGTACTGATCATATTGTTAGAAATGGTAAAAAAATTACAGCTACTCTTTTTGACCTTATCAATATGAATGGTCGCTTATACGACCCGACTATGGGACGTATGCTGAGTGTAGATAATATTCACCACGATGGTGCAGGTTCGCAAGGCTACAATGGTTATAGTTACGCCATGAACAATCCACTCAAATACACTGACCCTGACGGAGAAAATCCAGTATTGATAGTAATGGGAATAGGTGCTGTTGTAGGAGTTGTAATGAACGGAATTGCCAATCTCGATGCAGGTCAGAGTTTTTGGAAAGATGCAGGGCATGCCGCTATCGCTGGTGCAGTGCAAGGAGCGTGGTCTTTTGGTATAGGTCAGATATTTCTTGGTGTAGCTGTGTCAGCACAATCAATTGCTCTACAAGCAGGAGTGCATGGCTTACTCGGCGGTATAAGTTCTGCGGGTAGTGGTGGTAAATTCTGGGCAGGTTTTGCGAGTGGAGCGATAGGCTCCGTGATAGGCTCGGGCGTAGGCAGATTAAAACTGACTGGTGCAGAAGCGTTTGCAGTATCAATGGCGGCAGGCGGTTTGGGCGGCGGTATAAGTAGTAAGCTGGCAGGCGGCACTTTTGAAGATGGTTTCAGAAATGGATTGATTAGTGCTGGGCTGAATCATGGGCTGCATGCGATGGCTGCAGAATTGCAAAATAATAAAGTCTATTATAACGTTGAAATTGGACTTAAAGACAATAGTGGAGGGACAATAGGGGCAGCAGTAGTTTCTATAGAGTTTACACCAAGCTCAAAGGGATTAAAATATTCAGGATATGCTCTTATCAGTCACGAGAGTGTTGCAAATCTTGAGGTATCATTACTATCAGTTGTACCAGTAACAGCTTCGGATGTACAAGGGGTCAATATTAATGTAGAGATGAAAGCAGCACAATTCAACTATGGTTCTATCAGTACTGAACATGGTGTTTCATATAGTGTATTAAATTCAAGTAATGGAAGTTCAACAAATTTATATATAGGTGGTGGGCAAGCAACAATTCATGCATTTGTTCAGTTTAATAATATGCCATTTTTATTAAATTCTCAAAGCACCACTTTCCATCCATTAAAAGGATACGCTATTTCAACGAATACTAATAATGTATATGTGAGGTCTAATATGAATTCTTTTATCAATTCAACTATATTATGGCAAAATGGCAAACCAAGTGATTTTAATGGAAATTATTTTAGAAAGCAAAACTAACTCTTCATTATATTAAGAATGGCTAACCTAGTTGCCTTTCTAATATTTATAAAAAAATAACAATGAGAATATTAACATTATTAATAGCTGTAATTTTTGTTTCGTGTAGTAATTACGAAGACAATAGAGTAGCTGTATTAAATAAAGATGGGTTTGAAATACCTACTGATTTTACTAATATTATAGACAAAAAATTAGTTTTGATTAAAAATATTTTAGAAAAAACTAAACATATTAAGGATAGCGTAGGCGTAGAATGTCACCAAGAGATATGCCATTTATTGAAACCATATTATAAAGACAGTACCATAATTAATATATCTTCGTACATTTTAATAGATATTAATAATAAAAGCGAAAGCATAGGGTGTTATCCTTTGTCACAACTACACTACAACAAAACTATCATTAAACAAGGAATAAATTTCCATTATGCGTATGTTAAAGTGAATTATCAAGACAAACCTATTAGGGTTATGGTTTCATATATGTCTATTGAACCTAAAATGGTCAATAACACCTTGTATGAATATCAGGTAAATCTACGTCCTGCTGACGAAGGTGAGTTGGTGCAATTTTGGTATCGCTTTTTAATACCTTCGGATATAGGTAATAGTTTAAAAAAAGAAAGAGATAGAATCAGAGAAAGTATAAGACCTAAATAAAAGTATTTGCTTCCATACATAATTTTATTATGCTGACTACAAAACTACCACAAACCGCTGTACCTAAAAAGCACAGCGGTTTGCTTTTTGAAAAAAAAGTGCATATTTGCAATAGATACTGCCTTGTGGCTGCTTGGTGAAAACACCAAAGCAAGGCGCTTAGTGAGTAGCTTCTGATTAAGAACACCACGCAGGGCGAAAAAGTAACGTTAAGTTTTCAAGGTGGTTTGAGATGGTTCACTTTATCCGCACAAAAAATTCCTTTAACTTTGTGCACTTATGGACAAGAAACAATTAGTACGTAAACGTCGGAAGTTCGACGATGGTTTCAAAACAGAAGCCTTGAAAATGATAAATTCGGGACGGAGTGTCAGCGAAGTTGCTCGAACATTGGGCATTGGAGAAAACCTGCTTTACAACTGGAAAACAGAAGCCTTATCTTCTCAACCGATTGATAATCAGTCGATTATTTCTGAAAACGAACAGCTTCGCAAACAATTGCGACAAGCTGAAACGGAGCGTGATTTGTTAAAAAAAGTTATCTTCATTTTAAGCCCCAAAACTTAGTTTCAATTTATCGCTTGGTGCTTATTTTGCGTTCATTTTTTTGTATTGACTTGATATGCAGCGTTTTAGAAGTTTCAAAAAGCTCATTCTATGCTTGGCAACGCAAAGAAACATATGTTTTTAAAGAAGCCAAAGAGAAAAAAGCCGCAGAGGTTAAAGACGTTTTTACGGAACATCGCAAGCGTTATGGAGCGAGGCGAATTGTAGCCGATTTACAAGAAAAAGGTTACAAAATAGGTCGTTTTCAAGTACGTTCGATGATGAAAAAGCAAGAATTACGTGCCATTCAGCCTAAAAGTTTTGTGCCAAAAACGACTAACTCGAAGCATAATTTGGGTCGAAGCCCAAATTTATTGTTGGATGAAAATGGCAATCGTAAAAAGCCAACTCGACCGCTTGAAATTTTGGTCGGAGACATTACTTACATTCCGTTACAAAATGGCGAATATTTGTATTTAGCCACTTTTCAAGATATGTACACCCGTGTTGTTTTAGGTTGGGAATTGATGAGTGAGATGCCTACTCAACTGACAATCAATGCTTTACAAAAAGTGATTAACCGACGAAAACTACCTAAAGGCTTGATTATTCATACCGATGGAGGCGGTCAATATGGCTCACATCGTTTCAGGCAATTGCTCAAAGCCCATGATTTTAAGCAGAGTATGACACGAAAAGACAATCATTATGATAACGCAATGGGTGAAAGTTTTTTCTCTCGAACTAAAGCAGAAATCCTCGAAGATGGCAAATTTGCAAATTTTGAAGACGCTTACACCGAAAATTTTGAGTATATTGAAGTGTATTACAACAAAAATCGTAGACACTCGAGCTTAAACAATGATTTTCCTGAACGTTTTGAAAAAAATTATTTTGAAAATCAAAAAAATGTCGAACTTTGAGTCATTAATGATTCGGCTGCAAGGCGAGTTTTACACAAAATCAACACGCTTCGACTGGCTGAAAAAAAATTGAGGGATTTTTTCAGCCGTCGGCGAATTGATTTGTGCAAAACACCTGCTCGAATTTTTTTATTAACAACATGCTTCTCCTTATGGAGAAACTTGTGCGGCTTTTTTAGACCACCTCAGTTCGTTTCAAGCGCGCCAAGGCTTTATGGTGTTAAATCCTTATAATTTTGCAAATAGTAGTCAAATTACGGTACTATAAACTTCGACTATAACATGGTATAGTCATAGCGTTAGTCATTCACAATCTTTTATAGGTCAGTTTCCTCGTTAATTTATCAAAAATTTCTTGCTTATGAAACTTATTAGTCTATTAATAGTCATTACTCTTTTAATCGCTTGCAAGCGCAATGAAAAGATTACGCCACCTTTGGCAGTTGAAAAAAAACTTCCTCAGGAATATTTAATGACTATAAAAAATGCTGAAGAATTAATTGATACATTAGTTCCTCAAATTGTTATTTGTGATGATGTAAAACAAAGTAAAGCGCAACGGGAAAAAAAAATAGTCCGTATTCTTAATTCTGTAAAGCCTAATCCTTTGGTCAATTACATTTGCGTTAATATTTCATATCCTAATACAGAAATGCTAATTGTTAAAGACAATAATAAGCATTATCCGTCAGCTCATATTCAATATGTATATGGTCGTGGTAATTATGAGAGGGACTATGTTGAACAAATTGGAGATAGCATTGTCTCTAAGCAACGGTATCGTATGTTTACGCATGATTTTAAAAACAGGCTTATTGTAAAAGACAATATAGAGTATAATTATGCAACCTTTGTCACACATAATCCTATATACTATGGAAAAAAGGCAATAGTTGTCAAAGTTGAGCAATTTTTGTCAGACAGTACTGGGTTGATTTTATTGAACTACATAGATTAATTTTCAGCTGTGCTTGGTGTTCTCTATAAAACTCAGCACTCCACCATGCGATGGTCTTTTGACCTCGCATACAATGAAATCGAAAACTATTCATTACCCCAAAACCGCTACCCACCGTAGCGGTTTTGTTTTTTCTAAAAAAGCACTATATTTGCAGTACAATAGGCACAGGCGTAGGCGCATTATGCCTTTGTAGTATCTATGGCGGCAGGCGGCACTTTTGAAGATGGTTTCAGAAATGGGCTGATTAGTGCTGGGCTGAAATTAGTTTACTTTATTTTTCAAAAAAAATCTTATCTTTGCATTTATTTTTTTTATTTTTATACTTATATAATGTACGACAATAATCCAACGATAGAAGGAATTTTTGCACCTGCGAAAAAAATAGACGAAAAACGTCAAGGAGAAGTGATATTTAATGATTTTGGTACAAATGACGGCAAAAAACGTTTTTATATCGAAAGTTACGGCTGCGCAATGAATTTTAGTGATAGCGAAATCGTTGCGTCTGTCCTTACCAATATCAATTATGCGCCTACTCGCAACATGGAAGAGGCGGACTTAATTTTGATTAATACGTGTAGTATTCGTGAAAAAGCAGAAGATAATGTGCGTGTTCGTTTGCGTATTTTCAATAAAATGAAAAAGAAAAAACCCGAAATGCTGGTTGGCGTTTTGGGTTGTATGGCAGAACGTTTGAAAAAAACGCTCTTGGAAGAAGAAAAATTGGTCGATATTGTAGTTGGTCCTGATGCGTACAGAGATTTACCAAAACTCATCGGTGGTGCAGAAGAGGGAGAAAGAGGTATCAACGTATTACTTTCAAGAGAAGAAACTTATGCCGACATCAATCCGATTCGTTTGGATAATAACGGCATCACAGCATTTATCAGTATCATGCGTGGCTGCGATAATATGTGCAGTTTTTGTGTCGTGCCTTTTACACGTGGACGGGAGCGAAGCCGTGATTTATATAGTATTATTGCGGAAGCAAACCAACTTTTTGAAGCGGGTTACAGAGAAGTGACCTTGCTTGGGCAAAATGTTGATAGCTACAAATGGGAAAATCCTGAAACGAAAGAGTTGGTCACTTTTGATATGTTGTTAGAAGCTACTGCTTTGGTTAATCCTGATTTGCGTATTCGTTTTTCGACTTCGCATCCGAAAGACATTACAGATAAAGTCATTCATATGATTGCCAAACACGAAAATATTTGCAACTATATTCATTTGCCAGTACAATCAGGCAGTAGTCGGATTTTGGAACTGATGAACCGTACTTATGACCGTGAATGGTATATTGAAAGGGTAAAACGCATCTATGAAATCATACCAGATTGTACAATTTCGAGCGATATGATTACTGGTTTTTGTACAGAAACAGAAGAAGATCATCAAGACACCTTGAGCATTATGGAAATTGCGAATTACAGCTATGCGTATATGTATTACTATTCGGAACGACCTGGTACTTTGGCAGCGAAAAAATACAAAGACGATATTTCTGAAGATGTAAAAAAACGCCGTTTGGCAGAAGTTGTTCGTTTGCAACGTCATTTGGCACTTACGCACAATCAGCAAGACGTTGGGAAAACGTTTAAAGTATTGATAGAAGGACTTTCCAAAAAATCTGACCAAGAATTTAAAGGACGCAATTCTCAGAACAAAATGCTTGTTTTTCCAAAACGGGACGACTTAAAAGCGGGTGATTACGTCAATGTTTATGTCAAAAGTGTGAATAGCGCAACGTTAATTGGCGAGATAGTTTAATTGATAATGAAAAATGTCCTGTCTTGAAATAGCCTGACAAAAAAATAATTGTGAAAAAATATTTTACTAAAAAAAACATTTTACTAACTCTATCAGTCTTGTTTATACTGATACAACTTGTTCGTCCTGAAAAAAATCAGAGCAATGATTTTTCAAAAGACATCAGTACAATTATGCCAATGTCAGCTTCTTTACAACAGACTTTGAAAACAAGTTGTTACGATTGTCACTCTAATCATACCGATTGTCCTTGGTATGCAGAGGTGCAACCCGTAGCGGGTTGGTTGCAGCATCATGTGGACGAAGGAAAAGACGAAATCAATTTTTCAACATTTGCGGACTATAAATTGCGTAGAAAATACCATAAGCTGGAAGAAATCGTGGAGCAGGTAGAAAAAGGCGAAATGCCAATGAGTTCTTATACGCTCGTTCATCGAGAGGCAGCTTTGAATAAAACTCAAAAACAAGAAATTATCCTTTGGGCAAAAACGCAAATGGATACACTCAAAGCACATTATCCGATAGATAGTTTGATAAAACCTAAAAATAAGTAAAGTGAAATACAAATATCTGATTTACAGTATTTTATGCAATCACATATTTATTTTACAATAAAATAGCCTAACCAATTCTGAGACCAAATTTTAATTTATGAAAAAAATATTAGTAGCTAATAGAGGCGAAATTGCCCTACGAGTGATGCGCACTGCTCAAAGAATGGGCATCAAAACAGTAGCTGTTTTTTCAGAAATAGACCGCAACGCTCCACACGTAAAATTCGCTGATGAAGCAATTTGCATAGGGCCTGCGCCTTCCAATCAGTCTTATCTTTTAGGCGATAAAATAATAGAAGTTGCCCTTTCGCTTGGTGTAGATGGCATACATCCTGGCTATGGTTTTTTGAGTGAAAATCCTGTTTTTTCACAAGCTGTAACAGATGCTGGCATCACGTTTATTGGTCCAAAACCAAAGGCAATGGAGATGATGGGCAATAAATTAGCTGCAAAAGAAGCCGTAAAAAACTATGATATTCCGATGGTTCCTGGAACAGATGGTGCTGTTTCAGATCTTGCAGAAGCAATCGAAACAGCTCAAAAAATAGGTTTTCCACTTTTGATAAAAGCAGCAGCAGGCGGCGGTGGAAAAGGGATGCGTATCGTGGAAAAAGAAAGCGAAATCAAAGAAGCAATGGAGCGTGCGATTTCAGAAGCAACTTCGGCATTTGGTGATGGCTCAGTTTTTATTGAAAAATATGTAGGTTCGCCACGACATATCGAAATACAGGTTTTGGCAGATACGCATGGCAACACATTGTATCTTTTTGAGCGAGAATGTAGCGTACAGCGCAGACATCAAAAAGTAGTCGAAGAAGCACCTTCTTCGGTTTTAACGCCTGAAATCCGCAAAGCGATGGGCGAAGCGGCGGTTCGTGTAGCGCAATGTTGCGATTATTTGGGCGCAGGAACGGTGGAGTTTTTACTCGATGAAAATAAGAATTTTTATTTTTTAGAAATGAATACCCGCTTACAAGTAGAACATCCTGTAACGGAGTGGATTACGGGAATTGACTTAGTGGAGCAGCAAATTAGGGTAGCAAGAGGCGAAAAATTGGCGTTTTCGCAAGCAGATTTACAAATAAAAGGTCATGCGGTAGAGTTGCGTGTATATGCCGAAGACCCATTGAATAACTTTTTGCCAAGTGTAGGCACGCTCACTACTTATAAAAAACCAGAAGGAGAAAATATCCGTACCGATGACGGCTACGAACAAGGCATGGATATTCCGATTTATTACGACCCTATGTTGGCTAAATTAATCGCTTACGGACAAGATCGTGAAGCTGCAATTCAACGTCTTATAGAAGCAATAGCAATGTACGAAATAGAAGGCGTAGCGACTACTTTACCTTTCGGAAAATTTGTACTCGAACACGAAGCCTTTCGCAGTGGCGATTTTGATACGCATTTTGTAAAAAAATATTATAGTCCAGAATTGCTTTTGGCTGACGCTGCCGAAGAAATGGAAATAGCCGCTTTGTTGGCGTTACAAACTCATTTGAAGCATAAAAAAGTGTTGAAAGCGGTCGTGTACAGCTAAAAAACATTTTAAAATATATTGTTTTTAGCAGATAAAACCTATCATTTCCAAATGGTAGGTTTTTTTTATTGTCTATACAAATAACATATTCTAATGGAAAATATTACTTTTGTAAAATAAAATTTTCATTTTTGCCAAATAAATAAATAAATAAATTATGTTTGCAATATTATTTATTTCAATAAAATCTATCCAGTTTAATTCTGTAAGCCCAATTATCTAAATATATCAAACATTTTTAAATCAGTTAGCTATATCGCTATTTACACTATTTTTTATTTTTATGAAAATTAAACAATCTACACTATTCGTTTTATTTTTAATGCTGGCTTCTGTGCTGTCATTCGCACAACGCACCATTACAGGTAAAATCACAGATGGCAGCGAAGGCTTAGCTGGCGCATCTGTTACCGCAAAAGGAACATCAAAAGGTGTTTCGGCAGACATCGAAGGCAATTACTCTTTGAGCGTTGGAGAAAACGTCAAAGTTTTAGTATTTTCTTATGTTGGTTATGCAAGCCAAGAAATCACTTTGGGTTCATCTGATGTACTTGATGTAGTACTCAAAGGAGGTGCTTCATTAGACGAAATCTCTGTAATTGGTTCACGTAATGCAACACGTACCAAAACAACATCGCCTGTTGCGGTAGATGTTATCCCAGTGAGCCAAGTGGTGAACGAAGTGGGTCAGGTGGACGTAAATCAGATTTTGACTTACCTTGCACCTTCGTTTCAGTCATCTCGTCAAGCGATTTCTGATGGTACAGATCACGTAGATCCTGCACAGTTGCGTGGCTTAGGGCCAGACCAAGTTTTGGTTTTGATTAATGGCAAACGCCGTCATCAGTCTGCGTTAGTGAACGTGAATGGTACAGTAAATCGTGGTACGGTCGGAACAGATATGAATGCTATCCCTGCAACTTCTATTGAGCGTATCGAAATTTTGCGTGACGGTGCAGCAGCTCAATACGGTTCAGATGCAATCGCTGGTGTTATCAATATTGTGTTGAAAAAAAGAACAGGCTTGAGTGGCAATGTTTCTTACGGTCAGCACGCAACAGAATACGCTAAAAATTACGCTATCGATAAACTTGCAGGTAAGGAAACGACACCTGTGAAAGCAAACGACGGTCAAACTATCCAAGTTGGTGTTAATTATGGTTTGAAATTGGGTTCTAAAGGTTTTGCCAATATCACAGGAGAATACACACAGCGTGGTGCAACAAATCGTACGGGTACATATACAGGTCAAATTTGGCCCAGTGTAGCTGGCAAAGACCGTTCGGATTCTATCAATACAGCAAAAGGTCTTACTCGCAATGACTTTGATATGCGTATTGGTAACTCTGAAGTAAAAGGAGTAAGCGTAATGCTAAATACCGAATATGCGCTTAGTAGCAATTTTACGGCTTATGCTTTTGGTGGTTATAATAATAAAAAAGGCAATGCTGCTGGTTTTTACCGTTATCCGAATGCTGTTCCTGGGGCTGTTCGTAGCAACGTTTTAGCAGTATATCCAAACGGTTTTTTACCTAATATCAACTCTGACGTGACGGATATTTCGGCAGCAGTAGGTATTCGTGGTAAAATAGCTGGTTTTAATATAGATTTGAGTAATACTTATGGTACAAATACTTTTGACTACGATATTACCAATTCTGTAAACTATACTAAAGCAACAGCAGCAGGTTTCAAAACAGCGTTTGATGCAGGTGGAAATAGCTACAACCAAAATGTTACTAACTTAGATTTGTCAAGAAAATTTGATGTTCTTGCTGGTTTAAATATCGCTTTTGGTGCAGAAAACCGTTTAGAAGCGTTTAGCATTCGTGCTGGCGAGGAAGAATCTCGCAAAAATTATGACCCAAATCTTAAAATTGCAGCAGGTATTAAAGAAAAAGGCTTAGCTGATATAGATAGTGTGCTTGAAAAAGTGAACCTTCTTCAGCGTAAACATTCTAAATTCAGTACATTTTCTCTGGGAATGAAACAACGGCTTGCAATAGCCTCTTGTTTACTTGGAGATCCTGAAGTGATGGTATTTGATGAACCCACGAACGGATTGGATCCGGTAGGCATTGCCGAAATAAGAGAACTGATTAAACGACTCCATAAAGAAGGCAAAACCATTATTATGGC
>JANMIV010000081.1:0-4428 GCA_031375995.1 Bacteroidota bacterium | reverse complement strand
ATTTTTTCCTCCTTTTAAAAATGCAATTAAGTTATCGCGCATTTCTTGTTTTACACTTTTGGGTTTGTATCCGCTTGCTTTTAATTCTGCTATATTTTTCATTGTTAATTTTGCTTCTAGCTACTTTATTTTATAGCTATTGTTGTGTATTCTCTAAGTTAGTTTTTGATAAATTTAAATTGATAGTTTTTTTGATTTAAAGTAAATGTAGTGAAGTAAACTCCTTGTTTTAAATGGGCTAAATTGTTTAGTTGTAAATTGTTTCCATTTACAAATACTTCATTTGTATAAACCGTTTCGCCTAAAATATTGCTTATTTTCAAGGTTGTATTTTCCTTGAAATTACTTGATAAATCAATGTTTAATTCGTTGTTTACTGGGTTTGGAAAAAAGTTTATTTGTTCATTATTGTTTAAAGTTGCTATTGCTGTTGTTTTTTCTTCTTGGTATATTCTTATGTAATCAATATCCATGGCACTTTGGGTAAAATTAGCAGCTATGTTTGGTTGGATGGCAATGTTTAAGATTAAGTATTGCGCTGCATTAAATGGCCAAGTTGAATTGTTGAATACCGAGGGTTTATAAGTATAATGTATTATTCCATCAACAGCAAAATCCATTTTGTCTGGACTCCATTCCAATGAATAAACATGAAATGCTGAAGAAACAGTTGATATTATTCTACCACCTTTGTTTACTGTATTTCCAAAACTAGAGGGGGTGTGCATGGCACTTTGAACAAAATTTTGGTTATCGCCCCAATGTTCCATAATATCTATTTCGCCACAAGCGGGCCAATTTTGGGTTCCAAATCCTTTATTGTCCCAATAGGCACCTGGTTCATTTATATTTTTTCCAAGCATCCAAACGGCTGGCCATGTTCCTACACCTGTGGGTAATTTCGCATTTATTTCTACTCTTCCATAAGTAAATGCAAATTTTGAATTTAACCTAGCAGAGGTATATAATTTGGTTTTACCTTGGTCGGTAAAATTTTCTTTTTTGGCCACAATCTTTAAATTTCCATCTGTCACAAATGAGTTTGATAATTGATTGGTATAGTGTTGAACTTCTCCGTTATACCAACTTTCGCCATTGGGTAATTTTGTTTGCCTGAACCATTTACTAGAGTCAAGGTCACCATTATTATTGAACTCGTCAAACCAAACCAAAGTATTGTATTTACTTGGCTTAATAGAATCGTTTGAATAAAAATAAAAATCATCAAGGTATGCAATAACTTTGTTGGTATTATTTTCCCCATTTACTTGCAGTAATACGCGGTTAAAATCCTGTCTTTTGGTTGGAGGCAATGAATTTGGATTTAAATTAATGTAGGTATCTTTAGCAAAATTGAAGCTTACTACTTGCCAACTATCCAATACAAGTGGTTTAATAATTTCGCATTGAGTTGACCAAGGTTCAGGTAAGTTTTTATCTTGTAATTTTAACGAAATTTGGTTGGTACTGCTTCCCGTTATTGAACTTGATGGAACATAAACTAACAAAGTGAATGTACTAGAATCCATTAATTTAAAATTTTTGGTAACATCAAATCTTATATTGGCATATTGTCCACCGTTGTCATTGTATTCCAGCACTTTATTGCTATTATTCAACCCACCCTTAAATGGATTATTGAAGCTTGTGTTTAAACCACAGTTATCACCAAACCAAGTGCTAATGTTTCCATTTCCTTCAAAATTGTCTTGAATGGTTTGTGCATTTGTTTTAAAAGTAAAAACGCCTACAATGAGGAATAAAACGAGTAATTTTTTTTTATACATTATTGATTAATTTAAATATGATAATTAACTATTTCACCACTTTCCTTTTTCCTCGTTCAAAGTCTTCAAACACAAAATCGCCTAAGCCATTGAGTCCGCTGTAGTAGGCTTTGCCATTGTTTACTTGGGTAAATTCGCGCACAAATTGCTGTAAATAAGGGTCGCTGGCAATCATAAAGGTGGTAATTGGAATATTTACCCTGCGGGCTTGCGCTGCCATGGTAAGTGTTTTATTGATTACTTTTCTATCCAAGCCAAAGCTGTTTTGGTAATAGCCGTTGCCTTCTTTTAAACAAGTGGGCTTACCATCTGTAATCATAAATATTTGTTTATTGGCATTTTTGCGCCTACGTAGTATATCCATAGCCAATTCAAGCCCTGCATAAGTATTGGTGTGGAAAGGGCCTACTTGCAAATAGGGCAAATCTTTTATTTCTATAGGCCAAGCATCGTTGCCAAATACAATTATATCCAAAGTGTCTTTTGGATACTTGGTTTTAATTAATTCTGCCAAAGCCATGGCTACTTTTTTGGCTGGTGTTATGCGGTCTTCGCCATACAAAATCATGCTATGGCTGATGTCTATCATCAATACAGTTGATGTTTGGGTTTTATAATCGCGTTCGCGTATTTCCAAATCATCTTCTGTCAGGCTAAAACTATCAATACCGTGGTTTACTTGGGCGTTGTGTAAACTGGCAGTAATGTCAATTTGGTCAATGGAATCGCCAAAGTTAAATTTACGGGTATCGCTATTCGCTTCATCGCCTTGACCTGTAAATTTGGTTTTATGGTTGCCTCGTCCACCTTTTTTTAGTTTACCAAAAACCTCTTCTAAACTTTTTTTACGTATGGTTTGATTGGTTTTACTCGTAGGGTCTAAAGTACCTTCGGCTGGGTTTTCTTTCACATATCCCTTGTCTTTAAGGTCTTGTATAAAATTGCCCATGCCATATTCGTTATTGGTAAAACGGTGTTCTCTATCCACTTCGTTCATCCACTCTAGGGTTTCAGCCACATCGCCATTGGTGTATTGCATCATTTGTAAAAACAAATTGAGCAATTGGTCAAAAAGGGAGCCTTGCTGTTGTTGGGGTATATATTTGGAGAATAAATGACCTTTCATAATGTATTATAACAATGCAATTTAATTTTGTTGTGCAAACAAGAAAATATTTTTCCGCTAAAGGGGCAATATTTAAATTGCTTCGCAGGAAACAATCGACTAAAATTGTGCCATGAAAAAAATGTCAGTTTTTGTATTTGCGTTGTTTTTATTGAATAGCGTAGTTGGTCAGCAACAATTTTGTATTGCTTTTTACAACCAAGAAAACTTGTTTGATACCCTTGATAATCCCAATAAAAAGGATGAAGAGTTTTTGCCCAATGGCAAATACAAATGGAATACAGAAAGGTATATGGGTAAATTAAACAACATGGCAAAAGTAATTGCCAGTATGAATAATGGAAGCGGAGCCGATTTTTTGGGTATGTGTGAGGTGGAAAGCATAGAAGCTTTAACCGATTTAACCCAAAACAAGCAATTGGAAAAAATGGCTTATAAAACGGTGTTTTTTGAAGGGCAAGATGAGCGTGGTATTGACAATGCGTTTATATACAAAAGTAGTTTGGTAAAGTCTGTAGTGGGTAAAACCTTTGAAATTGACCCAGAAGGCTTGGAGGGAGATAAAACCAGGAATATACTATTGGCCGAAGTGGTATTGAAGAATAAAGAAACAGTTTATTTTATAGTAAACCACTGGCCAAGTAGGAGAGAGGGAGAGAAAGAAAGTGAGTTTAAAAGGGTATATGTAGCAGGAGAAGTACGTAAAATATGCAATGAAATATATGCCAAAAATGCCAAAGCCAATATAATAGTGATGGGCGATTTGAATGATGAACCAACCAATATGTCGATTATTGGCTCATTGGGCGCTACTGGTTCTGCAAGCAAAACAAAAGACAAAATGCTATTTAATACCGTAAAGGAATTAGCCATGGATGGTGTTGGAACACATAAATATAAGAATGAGTGGAGTATGTTAGATCAAATTATTATCAGTGCTAATTTATTGAATGAAAAATCGAAAATTAGTTTTGTACAAGGCTCTGCGCAAGTATATAAGCAAGATTTTATGCTTGAAACGGACGAAAAATACAAGGGCAACCCTTTGAGAACTTTTGTAGGCAATAAATACCTAGGCGGTTTCAGTGACCATTTGCCTGTGATGATTTACTTGCAAGTTGCTAAATAGTTGTTGGTTGATCCGTCAGTGGACGGACACGTAGTTGTTGGTTGGTAGTTGATAGAAGGGAGGCTTATCAATACACTCACTTGCGAAATGCGCTAGCTCAATGTCATTAAGTTTAGGAATTTCAGACCTTGAAAAGGTCAAATATTTATAGCAATCAAAATTGGTTCGTTGGTGCGACCCCAAAGGGGTCGTATGTTTTACGGCAAATATTTTCTATAAGCATATGACTCCGTTGGAGTCATTTCCTTAACTTAATGACATTGTACGCTAGCTAGTGCGGAGGGCTCTTCGAGATGTTCCGTAGGGCATCTCGTAAGCTAGATAAAACAGATTTAAAATCTATCAAATTATTTTGAAGCTTTTAGTCCTATTTTTGCTTATCAAAG
>JANMIV010000219.1:0-5278 GCA_031375995.1 Bacteroidota bacterium | reverse complement strand
CGAAAAAAGTATGTATGGCAAAAAGTATATGGGTATTTTACGAAGCACTTTTGTAATAAACGAAAAGGGTATAATAGATAAAGTAATTGAAAAAGTGGATACCAAAGCGCACACAAAACAACTTTTGTAGGGTGTTTTATTTCTTGATTTCTATTGATATTTGAATTGATAAGTGGGTATAATGCAAAATTTGTTGAATTTATCTTGCATATAAAAAAATAATAATTATTTTTCCTTCAAAATTATCACTCAAATGATTACTCAATTTGTTAACAACATGAATAAGACCGAGGCTGGTTTTCATATACTTATGATTCTATCAAAGGTAGATGGTAAGGTAGAAAAGGCCGAGTCTAACGTTTTATTAGATTTTTTAGAAAAAAACTTCGATCAGCCTATAGATTTGATTAAGGAGCAAGCATTTTTGATGGCTTATCCAATGGATGACATAATGGAGCATTTTATTGAGACAGCAGAACGGCTTTTTAAGATCAGTACAAGTGCAGAACGAAATAAAATACTTCAGTTTGCTATGAAAGTATGCATGGCCGATCATAAGATGGAAAACAAAGAAAACAAGTTTATAAATGCCCTTTATGATGCTTGGGGTCTAGATTAGGCACTTTAATTTATGAAAAAACGCCCTCAAAAGGGCGTTTTTTTTGCGCTCTGAATACAGTTCTCACTGATTTTCAAAATAAAAATAATTTTTTTGTGGAAATAATTTGGATAAGATATTATCTCCATTATATTTGCAGCCCTTTTAACGGGAAAAGTCCCAAGCGGCACTGTCTGATGGTTTAGTTTTTCGATTCAACCCGCTCAGCAAATGGTATTTTATTATTCTTATTTAAAATATTTTTTGTCAAGCACTTGTATTGCTAAATTATTCTATCTACTTTTGCAGCCCTTTAAAAAAAAGGATACTTTAGTATATAATTAATATGCCAACTATACAACAGCTAATTAGAAAAGGTCGTACTGACGTGGTTTTTAAGAGCAAATCACCAGCACTTGACAATTGCCCTCAACGCAGAGGTGTTTGTACCCGTGTTTATACGACTACACCTAAAAAACCAAATTCAGCCATGCGTAAAGTGGCTCGTGTACGTTTAACCAACGGAAATGAAGTAAATGCTTACATTCCAGGTGAGGGACATAATTTACAAGAACATTCAATCGTTTTAGTTCGTGGTGGTCGTGTTAAAGATTTACCAGGTGTTCGTTATCACATTGTTCGCGGTGCTTTAGATACTGCAGGTGTGGAAGGAAGAACCCAACAACGTTCTAAATACGGAACAAAACGTCCTAAGCCAGGAGCAGCTCCAGCAGCAGATGCAAAAGGTAAAAAGAAAAAATAATTTAGTAGCTAAGAAAAGAAGCGATAGATTACAATGAGAAAATCAAAACCCAAAAAACGCATTTTAACACCTGATCCAAAGTTCAATGATACTTTGGTTACAAGGTTCGTAAATAATATGATGTGGAGTGGAAAGAAAAACACTTCTTTCGCTATATTTTATGAAGCATTAGACAAAGTTGAAGCAAAACTTCAAGAACGTGGTATCGATGTTTGGAAAAAAGCATTGAACAATGTAATGCCATCAGTAGAAGTAAAGGCTAGAAGAGTGGGAGGTTCAACCTTTCAAATTCCTATTGAAGTACCAGCTGAAAGAAAAATTGCAGTAGGTATGAAATGGATGATTTTATACAGCCGCAGACGTAGTGAAAAATCAATGTCTGACAAATTAGCTGCTGAAATCATTGCTGCTTCGAAAAACGAAGGTGCTTCAGTTAAGAAAAGAGAAGATACGCACAAGATGGCTGATGCCAATAAAGCATTCTCACATTTCAAATTATCATAATTAAAAATAAAAAGTAAAAATGTCTCGCGACTTAAAACTTACAAGAAATATCGGTATTGCAGCCCACATTGATGCAGGTAAAACTACAACAACAGAGCGCATACTTTATTACTCTGGTGTTAACCATAAAATTGGAGAAGTTCATGATGGAGCTTCTACAATGGATTGGATGGTACAAGAGGCTGAACGTGGTATAACAATTACTTCGGCAGCTACTACTGTGCCTTGGGCATATAGAGGTAACAAATACCAAATTAATATTATTGACACTCCTGGTCACGTTGATTTTACGGTTGAAGTAAATCGTTCACTACGTGTATTAGATGGTTTAGTTTTCTTATTTAGTGCTGTAGATGGTGTTGAGCCACAATCAGAAACTAATTGGAGATTAGCAAATAATTACAATGTAGCTCGTTTAGGCTTTGTAAATAAAATGGATCGTTCTGGCGCAGATTTCTTAAACGTGGTAAAACAAGTGAAAGAAATGTTAGGTAGCAACGCTGTTCCTTTACAATTGCCAATTGGTGCTGAAGACGGTTTCAAAGGTGTGGTTGATTTAATTAACTTCCGCGGAATGGTTTGGAATGAGCATGATAAGGGAATGACTTACGAAGAAGTTGCAATTCCTGAAGACATGATGGAAGATGCTCTATTTTGGAGAGAGAAATTATTAGAAGCAGTTTCTGAATACGATGATAAATTGTTAGAGAAATTCTTTGATGATCCAAAAAGCATTTCAGAAAGAGAAATACTAGATGCTTTAAGAGCAGCAGTAATTGATATGAAGATTGTACCAATGTTATGCGGTTCTTCATTCAAAAATAAAGGTGTACAAACAATGTTGGACTTAGTAATGGAATTATTACCTAGCCCAATGGATCGAAAAGAAGTTGTTGGAACCAACCCTGATACTGGAGCTGAGGAAACTCGTAAACCAGATTACAATGAGCCTTTTGCTGCTTTGGCGTTTAAAATTGCAACAGATCCATTTGTTGGTCGCCTAGCTTTTATGCGTGCTTATTCAGGTAAATTAGATGCAGGGTCTTATGTTTTAAATACCCGTAGCGGTAACAAAGAACGTATATCACGTATATTCCAAATGCATGCTAACAAGCAAAACCCAATTGAAAGCTTAGGTGCTGGTGATATTGGTGCGGCAGTTGGATTTAAAGATATTAGAACAGGTGATACTTTGTGTGATGAGAAACATCCAATTGTTTTAGAAGCAATGGATTTCCCTGAGCCAGTTATTGGATTAGCAGTAGAACCTAAAACACAAACTGACTCTGATAAATTAGGTATGTCATTGGCTAAATTAGCTGAAGAAGATCCTACATTTAGAGTAAAAACAGACGAAGATACAGGTCAAACAATTATTTCTGGAATGGGTGAATTACACTTAGAAATTATTGTTGATAGACTTAGACGTGAATTCAAAGTGGAAGTAAACCAAGGTGCTCCGCAAGTTGCTTACAAAGAAACTATTACAGTACCAGTTACGCATAGAGAATCATATAAGAAACAATCAGGTGGTAGAGGAAAATTTGCTGATATTCAATTTGAATTGATACCAGGTGATCCAGAAAAACCAGGATTGGAGTTTGTAAACCAAATAGTGGGAGGAGCTATTCCAAAAGAATTCATTCCTTCTATCGAAAAAGGTTTCAAAGGTGCAATGAGTAACGGTGTATTGGCTGGTTACGAAGTAGAAAGTTTAAAAGTTCGTTTATTTGATGGTTCATTCCATGCGGTGGATTCAGATTCATTATCTTTTGAATTAGCAGCTAGAATAGGATTTAAAGAAGCTTCAAGAAAAGCGAAGCCAGTATTACTTGAGCCAATAATGAAATTGGAGGTATTAACTCCAGAGGAAAATATGGGTGATGTAATTGGTGATTTGAACAGAAGACGTGGACAATTAGAGGGAATGGATAGCAGAGCTGGTTCACAAGTAGTAAAGGCAAAAGTACCTTTAGCAGAAATGTTTGGATATGTTACTCAATTAAGAACATTATCATCAGGAAGAGCAACTTCAACAATGGAATTTAGCCATTACACAGAAGCTCCTAAAAATGTTCAAGATGAGATTTTAGCAAAAATTAACGGAAAAGCAAAAGCTTAATAATAAATATTGTGAGTCAAAAAATAAGAATTAAGTTAAAAAGTTTCGATTACAATTTAGTTGATAAGTCAGCTGAAAAAATCGTTAGAACTGTAAAAAGCACTGGAGCAGTGGTAAGTGGTCCAATTCCTCTTCCAACTCAAAAGAAAATTTATACAGTTTTACGTTCGCCACACGTAAACAAGAAGGCACGTGAACAATTTCAATTATGTTCATACAAACGCATACTTGATATTTACAGCAGTACAGCTAAAACAGTTGATGCGCTAATGAAGTTAGAGTTGCCAAGTGGGGTTGATGTAGAAATTAAAGTTTGATCAATTAATTAAAGAAATTTTAGACAGTATAAAATTATGTCAGGATTGATAGGAAGAAAAATAGGAATGACCAGTGTTTTCAACAAAGATGGTAAGCAAATGGCTTGTACAGTTGTTGAAGTTGGACCTTGCGTTGTTACTCAGGTTAAAACTGAGAAAACAGATGGTTACAATGCTGTTCAGTTAGCGTATGGTGAAGCTAGAGAAAAAAATACACCCGCTGCGCTTAAAGGTATTTTCAAAAAGGCCAATACAACTCCTAAGCGCAAGCTTGTTGAGTTCAAAAACTTCGAAAATGCTTTAGAATTAGGTGAAGTATTAACTGCAGATTTATTTGCCGAAGGTGAATTCGTTGATGTGGTTGGAACTTCAAAAGGAAAAGGTTTTCAAGGTGTTGTTAAGCGCCACGGTTTTGGTGGTGTTGGTATGGCTACTCACGGTCAGCACGACAGACAAAGAGCCCCAGGTTCAATTGGAGCTTCATCAGATCCTTCAAAAGTTATAAAAGGCATGAGAATGGCTGGAAGAATGGGTGGTGATAGAGTAAAGAAAACCAATCTTGAAATTTTAAAAGTTATAAAAGACCAGAATCTTTTGGTAATAAAGGGGTCAATTCCTGGTGCTAAAGGTTCATTTATATTATTGGAGAAATAGGACAGATGGAATTAGCAGTATTTAACACAACAGGAACAGACACAGGTCGCAAAGTTATTTTAAACCAAGAAGTATTTGGAATAGAGCCTAACGACCATGCAATATATTTAGACGTAAAGCAGTTTTTAGCTAACCAACGTCAAGGTACGCATTCATCTTTGGAACGTAGTATGATTAGTGGTTCAACTAAGAAATTACACCGTCAAAAAGGTACAGGTGGATCTCGTAAGGGAAGTATAAAATCTGGTACACGTGTAGGTGGAGCAAGAATTTTTGGACCTCAGCCTAGAGATTACAGTTTCAAGTTGAATAAAAAATTG
>JANMIV010000209.1:0-1820 GCA_031375995.1 Bacteroidota bacterium | reverse complement strand
GCAGTTAAAAACAATGGTAAATGTAAAATGGCAATACCGCCTAAATATTTAAACACATAGTTACCTGTTTTTTCATGCCTATTGGCTTGGTATAACTTACCTCCAGATAAATGATACTTGGCATCAATGCTATCTTGAAATTTAAGCTCCTTTACATCGTGGTAAATAATAGTAGAAGGTAAATACAAATAATAACCATAAGCATCCCAAGTAGTAATTTTTATAGGTTCCTTTCCACCCAAATCAGAATAATTAGCCCTATATAGTATAAGTATTAAGCCCAAAATCAATACTACATAAAATGATATTTTTCCCTTCATACGCTGGCAATATATTAAAACCGTATAAATAAAAAAACAGCAATCAAGTTTAATGATTGCTGTTTTATAAAATTTTGTTTCAAAACCTTTTGTAGAGACGTTGCATTGCAACGTCTTATTTAACCATTGTTTCAAGTACTAAGACGTTGCAATGCAACGTCTCTACAAAACTATCAACTGACAACTACCAACCAACAACTATTTCCCTACACTAGCCCTAATAATATTTAAAGCACCACCTGCTTTAAACCATTCTATTTGCTGCTCGTTGTAAGTGTGGTTCACCATTATTGTTTCTTTTGAACCATCTTTATGATTCAAAACCAACTCCAATTGTTTGCCTGGGGCAAAACTTCCCAAACCATTGATATCAATTACATCGTCTTCCAAAATTTTGTTGTAATCTTCTTTATTGGCAAATGTTAAGCCCAACATACCTTGTTTTTTTAAATTGGTTTCGTGAATACGGGCAAATGATTTTACCAATACTGCGCGCACTCCTAAATGGCGAGGCTCCATAGCTGCGTGTTCGCGGCTACTTCCTTCACCATAATTTTCATCACCTACCACCAAACTGCCTATTCCTTGTGCTTTGTATTCGCGTTGTACTTTAGGTACAGAGGCATATTCTCCTGTCAATTGGTTTTTTACAGAGTCTGTTTTTTCATTAAAGAAATTAACTGCACCAATTAGCATATTGTTAGATATATTATCTAAGTGTCCACGGTATTTTAACCAAGGACCCGCCATAGATATATGATCGGTTGTACACTTTCCTTTTGCTTTTATTAATAATTTCAATCCTTTTAAATCGCTGCCTTCCCAAGCTGCAAACGGATCCAATAACTGTAAACGCTCTGAAGTTGGCGAAACAGCAACCGTAACCTGACTGCCGTCTATTGCAGGTGCTACAAATCCTGCATCTTCTACCGCAAAACCATTGGTTGGCAATTCATCTCCGTATGGGCCATCTAGTTTTACTTGTTCTCCTTTATCGTTGGTTAAATAATCGGTTAAAGGGTTAAAAGTTAAATCACCTGCAATAGCCATGGCAGTCACTATTTCTGGCGAAGCCACAAAAGCAAAAGTATTTGGATTGCCATCTGCACGTTTGGCAAAGTTTCTGTTGAATGAATGTATAATGGTATTTTTTTCTTGTTTCTCAGCACCCATCCTATCCCACATACCTATGCAAGGTCCACAAGCATTGGTAAATACTTTGGCACCTATTTTATCAAATACATCTAAAAAACCATCACGTTTAATGGTAAAGCGAATTTGCTCTGAACCTGGATTGATTAAATATTCTGCTTTGGCAGTTAAACCCTTAGCAGAAACTTGCTTGGCTAAACTCACCGCTCTTGAAATATCTTCGTAGCTAGAGTTGGTGCAAGAACCCAACAAACCTACTGAAATTTTGGTAGGCCAACCGTTTGCCAAAGCTGCTTCTTTTAATTTTGATATAGGAGTAGCCAAATCAGGAGTAAAAGGTCCATTTAC
>JANMIV010000184.1:0-5878 GCA_031375995.1 Bacteroidota bacterium | reverse complement strand
TGTTCACTTTCTAAATACTCTGTAACTACTTTTCTTTTAAATTCCTCGCTATAAAAGGTAGCTGGTTGGGGTCGTTTTTTTTCTTCTTTATTTTTCATGTTTACACGGTATTTTGTGTAAACCTATTTCAGGACAAGTCAGTAAAATTTTCGCCCTTCGGGTAGCTGCAAACCGTTAAAACTAAAAATGCAGGCGTAACACGCATAACGCTATCAAGAATTCGGAAAGAAATCACGCAGTAATCAATTGGTGACTTATGTCTTTTTTTAAAAAAATAAAAAAACATTTTTTTGCGTCCAGTTTAATTTCTTACCTACATGGGTTTTCTTGTTTCATCAATCTTACTTTCAGCATTGGCCTTATTAGCAATTATTGATGGTTTTTACCTTCCTATTTTCAAATACCAGTTATTCAATCATAAGGAAAGTGCATTGGAACATTTAACGCATACTATTCGGACAATACATTAATCAATTACAGAATATGACAATCAAAAGAATTCATCTCCTATCAGGTCTAGCAATTACCGTTTTTGTTGGACTCCATTTATTCAATCACTTTTGTAGCATTTTCGGTGCTGAAAAACACATCGAAATAATGAACTCATTAAGACCTTTTTACCGAAATATATTGGTTGAAACAATTTTGCTTCTTGCCGTTTTGGTACAAATCATCTCTGGGCTTAAGCTTTTCAAACTACATAGAGCAAAAGCAACCACACACTTTGACAAACTGCATGTTTGGACGGGCTTATATTTGGCTATTTTTTTTATTATTCATCTAACAGCCGTTTTCGGTGGCCGACTCTTTTTGCACCTAGATACTAATTTCTATTTCGGTGTAGCAGGATTGAATACATTTCCGTTCAACCTGTTTTTTATTCCCTATTACGGGCTTGCCATTCTTTCATTCTTCGGACATATTGCCTCCATACATAGTAAAAAAATGAATCGATCTGTTTTGGGTTTATCACCCAATAATCAATCAATTACTATCTTTGTTTTGGGTGCTTTTTTAACAATTGCAATACTTTATGGACTTACAAACCAATTTAACGGAGTAGAAATACCAAAAGAATACGAAGTGTTAATTGGAAAATAGAATAAATTTGAATTGAAATATAGCTTTTAAACTGATTGCCGCTATAAGGCATTTTAGACAAAATGAAACCATTATTATACAAATTAGCTATTAAAAACATACTTCATGTTACGTGCTTATTGGCGATAAGTGCTATTGTAAAAGCACAAAATCTTGATGTAAAACTCAATTTGAAACAGGTAGCATTTACCAATCCACAAATTAAAGAACAACTCCGTAAACACAAATTTTGGCATGATTATATGGGCCCTATAGATGAGTTTATTGGAAATGATTCAACTGGAATTTACTATAAACGCAGACCCAACGAATTTTACCCGCGAACTAAAATGATTGTGATTGATCAATATGACCACAATTATAATTTAACATCACAAATCATTACAAAGTGAAAGGAATTATGAAATTCAACAAGTGGTGCTTCTAAACGGGAAATTACTTGCCATAATCCGCAGATATATAGAAGATAGCGAACATTACCGAATTGAAGCCCATACCACCTTCTATCCGTTATCTGAAGCCAAGTCCAAGCAAAGAGACTATGGTTTTAAAATGAAGGGAGCGTTTTTAAACTCGTTTCTAAAAGCCCGTGTCGGAGACACTACTTTTCATTAATAATCCGTAGAGCGCTTCGCTAACTCTACGAATAGTTGAGCATTTGAAATCAATTGGCCTGCCCAACTCCCCCCTTTTTACACCATTTTGAAAATAAATAAAATTAATTTTTATTTGTGTATTATTCTAAGATACGATGAAAACAAAATTTATTAAACATCTATATTTGTTAAATTTGATAGCTGTCGTGTTTACAATCAGCGCTTGCACCAAAACAGATGAGGCTAAAAAAGAAACACCTGCCCCTTCTTTGAATATTGAGGAGGTGATGAATTTTGACAAGGGTGGCGATGGCACTTACTTTAGGTCTATCTCTTTTGCAGATGAAATGCATGGTGTTGTGGTGGGAGTTGGCAGTTCATTCAGCGGTATCATTATGAGTTTTAGAACTACGGATGGCGGCAATACTTGGCAAAAAATGGATTTGCCAACTGAGTTGTTACCTACGGGCAATTTTGCTTTTGGTCAATACACTGTTCATTTCGAAAAACCTAATATGGGTTTTCTTTGTGGATATACCGGTAACAATACGCAAGGCTATATAGCTAAAAGCACCGATAAAGGCAAAACCTGGGTAAAGAAAACACAGTATGTTAGCTCTGCACCTTGGCAATTAGATTTTGATGGAGACATAGGCATAGCCATAGGTCCGAGTAGTTTGATGGTTAGAAGCACCGATGGAGGAGAAACTTGGTCAAGCGTATCAAATTTACCAAGCCCTGCAGAAAACCTTGAAAGAATACACATGCACGACCCTGACAATTACTATGTTAGTAGCAGAGTTGCTTTGTGGAAAAGTACCGATAAGGGCGCTACATGGCAAAACGTGCCTGTGCCATCTCAATCAGGAGATGGATTAATCTATGCAGGCAATTACCAAATGGATTCCAAAACCACTGGATATGTTGGCAATACTTATGGAATTTCTAAAACAACCGATGCCGGCTTAACTTGGAATTACATCATCAAATCTAGCACTCAATATAACTATGGCAATTTTTTTGTGCTCGAAAAAGATGTTGTTTGTTTTAGAAACAATGTAACCAAAGAATTTTGGATAAGTTACGATGGTGGAACTACTTTTAAGCAATTTTCTATACCAAGCAATCCCATTGGGGCATTTGATTTAACCCAATATGATATATGGCATAATTTTGAAGTAATTGGTAACTACATGTATTGTTGGCCTGCAAATTCCTACAATGGCAGTAAGCAATGCTTGTATCGTATTAAATATAAATAAGGTTGTGTTCGTCATTCCGAGCGATAAAACACTAAGTTTATTAAATAGATTGGCTATATAGACTTAAGCTAGTCTACTGTTTTAACTTTTATAATAATATTGCTTTCATTATGCTGAATATAAACCCCAAAAATGGTTATTTGAAGGACAAAATGTAGGAGAGCAATATTCAGAACAAAGCTTGCAAAGCATCCTAAAACAAGCCCTTACAAAAAAAAATCCCAACTATCCTTTGTCTGAAGCCAAGTCCAAGCAAAGAGACCACGGATTTAAAATGAAGGGAGCTTTTTTAAACTCGTTTCTAAAAGCCCGTGTCGGAGAGACTACTTTTCATTGATAATCCGTAGAGCGCTTCGCTAACTCTACGGATGGTTGAGCGGGCTATCTGATTGCGGCTAAAAGGTATTATATATTCCATGTGTTTTGACCACTCAAAAAAACCATTTTATTTGCTTTGTTTTTTACACTTTTATCCGGATGTTTACATCCAGTTTGTGTCCATTAGCTAACGGATTCACACTCTGACGTTATGCGTCATGCTTGGGTTATATTGGAACTTCAAACTGAATACAAAAAATAAAATGACAAAAAAGATTTCAATTGTTAAAGCCAAAGCAGAAGATTTCCAGCTATTAGCCGACATCGGCAAGGTGTCATTTATAGAATCGCATGGAAACAGTGCTTTACCGGCAGATATAGATAGCTATGTAAATGCAAAATATAATCGTGATGTATTCAAACAAGAACTGAACGAACCCCAAAACATTTACCATACCATTTACCATGACAAACAACCAGCTGGCTATTCTAAAATTATTTTAAATTCCCAACATTCAAATATTCAATTAGAAAGGGTAACCAAGTTAGAACGGCTTTATTTGTTAAAGGAGTTTTATAATCTAAAAATTGGACTTGAGCTTTTTAACTTTAACATTGAATTATCTAAACAAAACAATCAGACAGGAATGTGGCTATTTGTTTGGAAAGAAAATCAGAGGGCAATTAGTTTTTATAAAAAAAACGGATTTGAAATTATTGGAAGCTATGATTTTAAACTTACCGAAACTCATGCAAATCCCAACTATCAAATGCTTTTGATTTACTAACCAACAATGAGAAATAGCGAACTTAAAATAAACATTTTTGCGAACTTTGAGCAGACGAATTCCCTACTATCCGTTGTCTGAAGCCAAGTCCAAGCAAAGAGACTACGGATTTAAAATGAAGGGAGCGTTTTTAAATTCGTTTCTAAAAGCCAGTGTCGGAAACACTACTTTTCATTGATAATCCGTAGAGCGCTTCGCTAACTCTTCGGATAGTTGAGATTTTTTATCACAAATTACAATTTTGTTTAGTCGGTAGCTTAAATCACAACTAAACAATTCGTTTTGTATATATTTGAATTAAAATGTTAGTTCCTAGGCAAACTATTGTTAGCAATAATTTTAACAGTATAATAAATATTACATATGCTCTATTTTGATTTAAATGATAAAATAAGAATTGACGAAGACTCACCTTATAATTTTGTTTCTCATAATTCATATGATAGTCTTGTAGAATTTATGACAAATTCTGTTAATAGAATTGAAACAGAAACTAGTCCAAGAATAATTGTTTTAGAAACTTGGCTTATGTTGGATTATGTAATTCGAGAGTTAATAATTTGGGGAGTTGGTGTAAAAGCAATTAGTAACGATGAATTTGATTTAAAAAACGAATTACTTCCAATAGGTTTTAAAAATTGTTTAGACCTCCTCATCAAATTAAAAAAACAACAAGAAAGTCTATTAGTGGATCCTAATAAAAACTGTATAAAATTACCTTTAGGATTTTGGCACTATATAGACACTAAACTTGAAGGTAAAGAAAAAGAGATTGTTCTGAAAGTAATTTATCGATATCAGAAAAAAAAGAATCCTAATTACTTGACACCTGAAGAAATTAGGTCATCTAATGAAGTGTCTAGTAATTCGATAGTAGTGAACAAAAAACTAAATACAATTCCACAAAATTCAGACTTTAGAACAGTTGATGACCATTGGTTAAATATAATGAAATATTTAGATGAAAAATGGGTCGGAAGAGTTAATCAAATTAATAAAGCTAGAAATAGTGCAGCGCACTCTTATAATGAAGAAACAGTTTTTAAAGATTTTGGAATTAAAGGAAAAGACAGAGTTGAAAAATTAAGAAAATATTGTATTGATACTATATCTTCACTACTTAAAATAAAAATTAACACGTAACTATCCCTAAAATACTAAGATTAAACACTACTTATTCCGTTAATAATGGAGATGCATTTTAATCAAACCTAAATAGGTCGTTTTTTTTATATATGAATTATAAAATGTAGTTCTTAGACTTACTGCATAACCAAACAGAACTAACAAAGACAAACTATAACTTTTGAGAACATAGAAAAAAGACACATGGAATTTTATAATTTTAATACTGATGCTTATAATGAAGTTGTCAAGATATTTGGATTTAGGTTTTATAAACAAATCAAAAATACTGGAATTGTCTTTAATGAAATTCTATCTGCTAATAATTTGGCAACAAATAATAATTTCTATTTATTAATATGCAATGACCAAGAAGAATTTCATTATGTAAGATTTAAGGAACTAGAAACTCTATTAATAAAGCTTACAGAAATAGCAAAAAAAAGACTCAATAAATTAAAAAGACTCGAAAGCACTTTGATGGAAGTTAACAATACAGAAGCTTATGAAGAGAATAAGTATTACAACGACACAGAAATGTCGGCATTAGGAATATCTTCTATAGAAGAATTATTAAGCCATTTTGAAAATAAAATTAAATCAATGAAGAATTAAACATTCACATATAAAAGTACAATATAGACACACTTGCAGAAAGACTATCAGAAATAAACTTCACTACTTTGCC
>JANMIV010000166.1:0-1485 GCA_031375995.1 Bacteroidota bacterium | reverse complement strand
TCGCTTAAAGCCAAAGCGGAAGCCCAAAGTTCCGCCCAGTACGGTATGCGCTCGTCTTTAAAATCCTCATGCTCTTTTCCTTTCGCAACGAGCTCTGCATAAAGCGCATCAATATTTGTAACTCGCTCAATATCAACCGTTAAGCCTCCTATATTAAGTGAAATTAATTCTGTTTCGTAGGCTATCAATTGTTATATTTTTGATTATTTTTTATAAAATAAATACAAAGGTAGTCTATTATTCTGCCAATTACTTTAAAAAAAATTAAATACGATTATGTTTAAAAAAAAACACACAACAAAATGTATTTTTTGAGAAAAATAAACTAACTTTGTATTTTTAAAAGTAGCTATATAAAGTATGGATTTTATACTCAATTCGCATTTTGAACCCATGGGCGACCAGCCCAACGCCATCAATCAGCTCGTTTCTAATGTGGAAGAAGGCGAAAAGGCGCAAGTTTTACTCGGTGTGACAGGCTCGGGCAAAACCTTCACTATTGCGAATATGATAAAAAGGCTCAATCGTCCGACTTTAGTTTTGACACACAACAAAACGCTAACAGCGCAATTATATGGCGAATTTAAAGAGTTTTTTCCTGATAATGCCGTTGAGTATTTTGTTTCTTATTATGATTATTACCAACCCGAAGCCTATATTTCTGTTACAGATACTTTTATAGAAAAAGACCTTCAAATTAATGAAGAAGTAGATAAATTGCGCCTTCGTGCTACGTCAAGTATTCTTTCTGGTCGCCGAGATATTATCGTAGTTGCCTCAGTATCATGTATTTATGGTATGGGAAACCCTGACGATTACAAAACTGGAATAATTCCAGTACAAGTCGGGCAAGTGGTTTCTCGCAACGCTTTTTTATATAATTTGGTAGAAAGTTTGTACTCTCGTTCGGAAGATGAGTTTTTGCGTGGAACGTTTCGAGTGCGTGGCGATACCGTAGATATTAATTTACCTTATGGCGATACGAGTTTGCGGATTACGTTTTTTGGCGACGAAATCGAAGCGATTGATAGCATAGAAAAAGAAAGTTCGAAGCGTATTGAAGGCTTAGAAAAAGCAGTTATTTTTCCAGCAAAATTATATGTACCGCCCAAAGACCGCTTGAATGAAATTATAAGAAATATTCAAGATGAAATGGTTTCGCAAGTCAATTATTTTGAAAAAGAAAGACGAGATGTGGAGGCAAAACGTATTTTTGAGCGTGTGAATTTCGATTTAGAAATGATAAAAGAATTGGGTTATTGCCAAGGTGTAGAGAACTATTCTCGTTTTTTTGACGGGAGAACACAAGGTACACGTCCGTTCTGTCTGTTGGATTATTTTCCAGACGATTATTTGTTGGTTATTGACGAAAGCCACGTAACTATTCCGCAGCTGCGAGGAATGTGGGGCGGCGACCGTGCGAGAAAAATGAACCTTGTGAGCTATGGTTTTCGCTTGCCTTCGGCTTTGGATAATCGTCCGTTG
>JANMIV010000072.1:0-2575 GCA_031375995.1 Bacteroidota bacterium | reverse complement strand
GTACAAGTCTTTCTGTAGTTTTATCACCTTAGCAAAAAAGGCACTATTGGCTTACAAGCAACAGTAGAAATTTCATAATACAACATGTTCAAAGGCAGAAAAATTGTTATAGCCACAAAACACCAAAAGGAGCAAGTAATTGCTCCTTTGTTGCTTCAAGAGTTTGGAATGATAGCCATTACGACTCCACAATTAGATACTGATTTATTGGGCACTTTTACTGGTGAAATAGATAGAACTTTAAGCCCAATTGAAGCGGCCAGAAAAAAATGTTATTTAGCTATGGAACAAACCAACTGTAATATGGCTATAGCAAGCGAAGGGTCGTTTGGCTCCCACCCTAGTTTGTTTCTAGTACCTGCTGATGATGAAATGCTGGTATTGATAGATAAAGAAAACAATATAGAAATTATTGCTAGAGAAGTAAGTACTCAAACCAATTTTGATGCTGAAACAATTACTGACTCGGCACAATTAGTAAACTTTGCCACTAAAGCACTTTTTCCCAGTCATGCACTTATTATTCGAAATGAAGAAAATAGCAATATGGAAATAGTGAAGGGAATAAATAATTGGGATGATTTAAATGCTACTTTTTATTGTTTTATACAGAAATATGGAAAGGCACATATTGAAACAGATATGCGAGCGTCCTACAACCCAACTAGAATGCAAGTAATTGAAAAGGCAACTGTTCAGTTAATTAAAAAAATGCAATGTACTTGTCCGCAATGCAAAGCACCTGGCTTTAGTATAACAAATGTTAAACGTGGTTTGCCATGTGGGCTATGTAATATGCCTACCCAAACGCCCAAAAGCAATCTTTATACTTGCACTCAATGCCACTTTATAAAAGAAGAAATAATAGCCAACAAACAATTTGAAGACCCTATGTATTGTAATTTCTGTAATCCATAGAAATGAATACCTTTGGCTTGTGTTTGAATACTGTATTGAAAAACCCTAGCCGCTTTATCTATACCTCGTTTCAACAGGAATAAAATTAGCTTATGAAAACAAAATTGTGCCTACTAACAGCCTATTATTTGCTTTTAAATATTCCAGCTTTTTGTAAGCATACTTCAGCAGATACCACTCAAAAATACATCTATTTCTTCCACAACAAGTTTTTTGAATCAAATGATAGCAATGCAGTTCATCCAGAGTACGGGAAAGTAGAATACGCAAAAATAATTGAATCATTTAAAACGGATGGCTTTATAGTTTTTAGCGAAAAACGCTTAGCAAATACTGATATAAAACTGTATGCAAAGGAACAAGCAAAACATATTGATAGCTTGATAAAAACTGGAGTTAAACCAAGCAATATAACGGTGATTGGTACTTCAAAAGGAGGTTATATAGCACAATATGTTTCTACTTATTTGGCCAATCCAGCCATTAACTTTGTTTTTATTGGCTGTTTTAACAATGCTGATTTAGCAGAATTGCCTGAAATTCAATTCTGCGGAAATATATTGTACATTTACGAAAAAACGGATGCCTTTGCCTCTTCTGCGATAGCAAGGAAAACAACTTCAAAACTAAAAATTAATCATTACAAGGAAATTGCATTAAACACAGGCTTAAAGCATGGTTTTCTTTTTAAAGCCTTAGCCGTTTGGATAGAACCAAGTAAAATGTGGGCCAATCAAAATTATCAGCTAGCTAGGAAAAAACGTACTACTAACTAATTCTAATGGGTAGTTACAAATATTTATAATTCAGTTAATTAAATAATTCAAGCGCACTTTTTAGTTATTTTGGCTTAATTTGTGGCTGTTTTTATGAATAATTCTGAACCCAAAAGATATTTAGTAACAGCGGCTTTGCCTTATGCAAATGGCCCTGTTCATATTGGTCATTTAGCTGGCTGTTACCTCCCTGCTGATATATATGTGCGTTACCTAAAAGCAAAAGGCAAAGAAGTGCTTTTTATTTGTGGAAGTGATGAGCATGGAGTACCCATTACCATTAAAGCTAAAAAAGAGGGCATTACCCCGCAACAGGTGGTTGATAAATATGATGGCATTATGAAAATTGCTTTCAAAGATTTTGGAATCAATTTTACTTATTATGGCCGAACCTCCTCAAAAACCCACCATGATACTGCGCAAGATTTTTTTAGAACCTTATATGACAAAGGTGTTTTTAAAGAAGAAATTACCAGCCAATATTATGATGTAGAAGCGAAGCAATTTTTAGCCGATAGGTACATAACTGGAACTTGCCCACGTTGCGGAAACCCCAATGCCTATGGTGACCAATGCGAAAAATGTGGAACAACTTTAAGTCCTACAGACTTGATTAATCCAAAATCTGCTTTAAGTGGAGCAACACCTGTTTTAAAAGAAACTAAAAATTGGTTTTTGCCTATGGGCGATATACAGCAAAGTGCGGATTTTCAAAATTACATTAAACGCTTTGATGGCTGGAAAAGCAATATAAAAGGACAGTGCAGCAGTTGGTTAACCGAAGGTTTGCAACCACGTGCTATGACCCGTGATTTAGATTGGGGAGTTCCTGTTCCTATTGATGGGGCAGAAGGGAAAGTATTGTATGTATGGTTTGATGC
>JANMIV010000071.1:0-10647 GCA_031375995.1 Bacteroidota bacterium | reverse complement strand
GTACAAGTCTTTCTGTAGTTTTATCACCTTAGCCTCCCTCATTTTCATTTCCTCTTCACTACTTGTTTCTTCTATTTTGCCTTCATGAAATTTTATTTTAACATGAATCATTTTTGTAATAATTTCTATTGCTTCACTAGGGCTAAATTGACCTTGTATTAGTTGAAAGTTCATAATTTTTAGATTTATATTGGAATAGTTCTTGACTTTATTTCTTCGTTGAAAGTTCTGTTTGAACTCACTATTGGTATTGAGTTAATCAATGTTTCTTCCCCGATTTTTTCCTCTACTACTTTTACAATATCGTTAAATAAAAGAGATTTGGATTGAGCCGTTATAACACTATAAGTATTCTCTATAAGAATGTCATTGTCAAATCTGTATGAAACATTATTCTCGTCAATAGAAGCAGACGCAATTAGCTTTTCTGTCAACAAAAATTTCACCAATTCTTTTGCATTTTGATTGGCATTTAAGTGTATAATCACGTTTACCATTATTTTATTATTAAATGTTATTGTCCTTGTCCTAATGAGAATGCAGGTTTTCCGTCAAATTCATATAGATTTTCTGTTTTTATAACATCTATATTTTTTTGACTTGCAGCAATAAGAAGTTCTATAATTGTATTTTTTGATATTTGCTTGCCTTCGGTTGGTTTAAACCTACAACGCCAATGGTCGGTGCAAAAAGTTTCCGCAAAACCTTCAGGCCAAACTTTTATACCTCTGTTAGTAATCATACTCAATTTTACATTGTCGGTATCAAGTTGTTGTATTATATCAGCTAAAACATTCGGATTTGTTTCTGCCCAATGCACAAATATATCTACACCTACTAAAGTTTTAGTTGCTGCTTTTTTACGTACATATTTAGGTAAATTCAATGCAGAACCGTTTGCGTAGTTTACTGGCTTCAGTAAATTAGGTTTTTGTCCTAAATTTAAAATAACAGCATCTGCAAATTCTTTGGTTCCCACCTTTTGTTTACTGGTTCCTTCTTTAAAAATATCATACGTGTGTATGCCTTCTTCAATGGTTTTTAACCAAGCGTTCTGCACTTTTTCTGCCACTTCGGTTTGTCCAATATGGTTCAGCATTTGAATGGCACCTTGCAATAAACCGGATGGATTAGCCATGTTTTGTCCTGCTCTGCGAGGTGCTGAACCATGAATGGCTTCGAACATGGCGCACTCTTCTCCTATATTTGCCGAACCTGCTAAACCAACTGAACCAGCTATTTGAGCAGCTACATCAGAAAGCACATCACCATACAAGTTAGGCATTACTATTACATCAAAAGCTTCTGGGGTATCGGCCATTTTAGCGGCTCCTATATCTATTATCCAATGTTCGTTTTCTATTGTTGGGTACTCTTTGGCTATTTCATCAAAAACCTGGTGGAATAGTCCATCGGTTTGCTTCATAATATTGTCTTTGGTAAAACAAGTTACTTTTTTGCGGCCATATTGCTTGGCATACTCAAATGCATAGCGTACTATTTTCTCGCAACCAGGGCGGCTAATTAGTTTCAAACATTGTACTACTTCATCCGTTTGTTGGTGCTCAATTCCTGCGTACAAATCTTCTTCGTTTTCCCTAACAATTACCAAATCCATAATGGGATGTTTTGTTTTTACAAACGGATGTAAGCTCATACAAGGTCTTACATTGGAGTATAAACCTAAAAATTTACGTGTGGTTACATTTAAACTTTTGTAACCGCCCCCTTGCGGTGTGGTAATGGGTGCTTTTAAAAATATTTTATTTCTTCGTATTACGTCCCAAGCTTCCTTGGCAATACCAGCAGTATTTCCTGCTAAATACACTTTTTCTCCTACTTCAATTTCTTCTACTTCAATTTGAGCACCAGCTGTCATGATTACCTTTAAAGTGGCGTCCATTATTTCTGGACCAATGCCATCTCCTTTCGCTACCGTAATTTTTTGTTTCATAATGAGTTTAAAATTTGTGAGGCAAAAATGTGTACTTGTGTACGTGTATTTTTATTTATGTTTGTAATGGTTAGTATAAAAATTATTTATGAATTATACCTTAAATCAATTGCAGATTTTTTTAAAAGTAACACAAACAGGGAGTGTAACTAAGGCTGCGGAAGAGCTTAATTTAACCCAACCTGCTGTTTCTATTCAGCTGAAAAATTTTCAAGATCAATTTGAAATTCCACTTACCGAAGTAATAGGTAGGAAGCTTTATGTAACGGATTTTGGCAAAGAAATAGCTTTAGCTACGGAGAAAATACTCAATGAAGTATATGCTATTAACTATAAAACATTGGCTTTTAAAGGACAATTAACTGGAAGGTTGAAAATTGCTGTTGTTTCTACTGGAAAGTATGTAATACCCTATTTTTTAACACATTTTATCAATCAACACGAAGGTATTGAACTTTTATTAGATGTAACTAACAAGGCCAAAGTATTAGATTCTTTGGCACAAAATGGAATTGATTTTGCGCTAGTGTCTGTTTTACCCAATAATATAGCCATTGAAAAAGAAGAATTGCTTCAAAACAAACTTTATTTGGTGAGCAATAAACAGTCCATCACAAACAGCAATAGTCTATTGCAAGATTTTGTACAAAATACACGGCTTATTTATAGAGAAGAAGGTTCGGGTACTCGCTTTGTTATGCAACAATATTTTGAACGTAATAATTTACAAATAAAAAAGAAGTTGGAGTTGACTTCTAGTGAGGCTGTAAAGCAAGCAGTAATAGCTGGTTTGGGATGTTCCATTATGCCTTTAATTGGCATAAAGAATGAGCTAATGAATGGCGATTTACATATAATACCAACCAAAGGATTGCCTATTAAGTCGAGTTGGAATTTGATTTGGCTTAAAAACAAAAATTTTTCTCCGATAGCTACCGCTTTTTTGGATTATGTTAGAAAGGAAAAAAGTCAGATTATAAAGGAACATTTTGATTGGTATGAATCTTATTGAAAAAATAACAATGAAATTGGAGTTGATTTGATAAATTTGGTTAAAATTGAAATATAAGAAAAGAATTATGAAAATAGCAATATTAGGAACTGGAAATGTTGGCGGCACCATTGGTACAAGACTGATTGAATTGGGACATGAAGTAATGATGGGTTCAAGAACAAGTAATAATAGCAAGTCTTTAGCTTTTGTTGCCAAGCATGAAAAGAATGCCAGTGCAGGCACTTTTGCTGATGCTGCAAGTTTTGGTGATTTAATTATTAATTGCACTAAAGGTGAATATTCCATAGCAGCAATTCAAGTGGCTGGAGAGGGCATAAATAATAAAATTTTGGTAGATATAGCCAATCCTCTTGATTTTAGTAATGGAATGCCCCCATCTTTGATTCCTGCATTATCAAATACCAATTCACTTGGCGAAGAAATTCAGAATACTTTTCCAACATTAAAGGTAGTAAAAACTTTAAATACTATGTGGTGTGGTTTAATGATAAATCCTGGTTTGATAGGCAATGGAGAGCATATCAATTATATATGTGGTAATGATGAGCAAGCTAAAGCAATAGTAAAAGTGTTATTGCAGGAAATAGGATGGAAGGAAGATTATATACTTGACTTAGGTGATTTGACAGCTGCAAGAGCTACGGAAGCAATTCTGCCTATTTGGCTTCGCGTGTGGGGTACTACAAAAAATGGAACCTTTAATTTTAAAATTGTTAGTTAAGTAACAAATGACCATATAGTTTGCTACAATTTCTTGTAATATGCTGTAAGCCTTGGTAATTATTTTGCCAAGGCTTTTTTGTTCCATCTAATACACTCATTTATCATTACAAGAAACCACTTATCAATAATTTGATAATAAATTTGGAGGTAACAAATATTTTGTTGTATCATTGTGATATCAAATTAATATCAAAATAAATTATGAAAAACGAAATTGAATTTAAGGGAAGTGCAGGATTTGGTATGCTGTTTCTTGTTTTAACTGGAATAGTAGCTTGCGTGGTAGCAATGGTTATGTTTAAATTATTTATACTACTCATAGTGCTAGTTGTGTTGTTTATGTTATTACCTGGTTTCTATATTCTACAGCCTAATGAATCATTGGTACTTACCCTGTTTGGGAAGTATGTGGGAACCGCAAAAGACAATGGTTTTTATTTTGCCAATCCATTCTTACTAAAAAAGAAAATATCTTTAAGAGCACGCAATTTGGATAGTCAACCTATTAAGGTGAACGATAAATTGGGGAACCCAATAATGATTGGTATTGTATTGGTTTGGAGAGTGGCTGATACTTTTAAAGCGGCTTTTGAAATAAATGATTATATCAGTTTTGTGAACATTCAAAGTGAATCAGCCATTAGGAAATTGGCAGGTACTTATCCGTATGATAATTTTGATGATGAGCAAGCAGAAATCTCATTGCGCTCTGGTAATACTGAAATACATGATGAGTTGGTAAATGAGTTAAGTGAGCGTTTAAACATTGCAGGAATTGAAGTAATGGAAGCACGCATAAGTAATTTATCATACGCTCAGGAAATAGCAGGTGCTATGCTTCAACGCCAACAAGCTACCGCAATAGTAGCCGCTCGAACCAAAATAGTAGAAGGAGCGGTAGGCATGGTGGAGTTGGCATTGACTCAATTATCGGCAAAGCGTATTATAGATTTAGATGATGATAAGAAAGCAGCCATGGTAAGCAATCTAATGGTGGTTTTATGCAGCGACAAATCGGCCAATCCAGTCATAAATGCGGGCACGTTGCATTAATAAGTATAAGAAATAGTTTTCATTCATCCTTTATCAAAAAGTAGTCAAATCAATTATGGAAGCGTATAAAGAAACCCAAGAATTAAGAAAGAGTATTTGGACAATTGTATTTATAGCGTTTGCTTTTTGTGCTGCAATTCCTGTGCTTATTGGCATTATACAAGGCAATAAGGATGCATTAGAATTATGGCCCGTATTTGTTGTAATAGCATTCATAGTAGCCCTTTTTTTATTGATAAAATTAAAGACTCAGATTGACGAAACTGGTGTAAGCGTTCAATATGGTTTTTTTCAAAGGCATCAAAAAAAATACCATTGGAATGATATTGCCAAGGTGCAAGTAAGAAAATACAATCCCCTATTTGAATATGGCGGCTGGGGTTATAAAAAAAGTATTTTTTTCAAAAAGCGAGCCTATAGTGTAACTGGTAATTTGGGTTTAGAACTTACTTTGCTTGATGGTAGTGATATAATGATTGGTACCAAAAATGAAGAAGAGATAAAAGCGTATTTATTGTATCTAAAGGGTAAATATCAAATAAAGGCGTTAATGGAATCTGTTATTTAATCAATGAGTGATAAGCAAGATAAAAAGCCATTTGCTTTACGCCTAAGTAAGGAAATGATGGAGTGCATTGAAAAGTGGGCTGCTGACGAATTTCGTAGTACCAACGGCCAAATAGAATACATTTTAAATAAGGCATTGAAGGATGCTGGAAGGCAGAAGAAAAAGAAAATAGACGATAGTAAATAGACCATAGCAGACTAACCATTTCTATGGTCTATCGTCTATTAACATAAACTTTTAAAAACATGAATAAAGTAGAAGAATTTAACGCATACCGCGAAAAGATGAATGAAAAGATATTGGGTTCGGAAAACTTGGTATTGAAACGTTTGTTTAATTTAGATAGCAATACCTATGCTGAAGGTGCTTTAAGCAGTCAGGTAAAAGAAATGTTAGGCTTGGTAGCTAGCATGGTTCTGCGTTGCGATGATTGTATAAAATACCATTTGGGTAAATGCCATGAGGCAGGTGTAAGCACCGAGCAAATGTTTGAAATATTTGCCGTTGCCAATATTGTGGGTGGAACCATAGTAATACCGCATACCCGCAGGGCAGTGGAGTATTGGGAAGAGTTGCTTGGATAATTACCTTTTTCTTCTACTAAAAACCAGTGGTATATTAAGCAACAAATAAAAGGCAGCCATGTAGGCTAAATAGTCGCCATGCTGGGTGTAAAACGTAATTTCTGTATTTACGGGTATTTTACTGGTTAAGGCAATGCTTTGGTCCCAAATACTTTGTTGTATGGTATTTCCTTCATCGTCAATAAAACCAGAAATACCTGTATTGGCAGAACGAGCCACAAACCTTCGGTTTTCAATGGCACGTAGTTTTGCGTATTCAAAGTGTTGTTTGTATCCTGCGGTATTGCCCCACCAAGCATCATTGGTAATAATACAGATAATATTGGCTCCTTTTTTTACATAATCTGTTACATACTCTCCAAACACGCTTTCGTAACAAATTACAGGGGCATACTGTACTTTATTTACATCGGTAAAATTGCTTGCTTCTTTGTCTTTACCAAGTCCTCCACTTGTTCCACCTAGGTTTATCACAAACTTTTTCAAAAAACTAAATACATTTATGTAAGGCATATTTTCTACACCAGGTACTAATTTACTTTTATGATATACTTGCCATGTCAATGTATTGTTTTTGAAAATGGCTGTATTGTAATAGTCGTAATATATATTATCCTGATAAAAGCGAGCCGTTGGTGTAACTTCAGTTTTGTCAAAATAAAACTTAAAGGTACTAGCACCCGTTAATACACTTAGTCCCGCGTGTTGGTTTATAAAAGTATCAACTAAGTTAACGGAATTATTGGCATTGAAATCTCTTTCGTCTATATCTTCCTGTATGGCTGTTTCTGGCATTAATACCAAGTGCGTACTAGGGCTTAACTGTGTAGTGGCTAAATTAACAATTTGCTTGGTTTGCTCATAAGGGGCAATGCCTTCAAACTTTTTATAGGGATCAAAATTGGGTTGCACTACTACTATTTCTGCCGTTTTGTTATTTGTTTTGTTGTGCGAATGTCTATTGCTTAAAATATAGAAAGAAACAAACAGCGGAGCAAATAGATAGATGAATAGTTGATTGAATATTTTTTTGGTTGGAATGCTTTTAAATTCTTGGAAGTAATTGTATAATTTCAGTCCAGCTATGCTAGTGGCCAATACCCATAAACTACCACCAAATACGCCTGTATATTCATACCACTGAATTAATTGAGGCCAAGCCGCAAATACATTTCCAAGGGTTAGCCAAGGGTAAGAAAACTCCCAACGGGTATGCAATAGTTCTATCCCAATCCATAAAGCAATAAAAAACCAATAATTAATAGGTTGCTTTTTTCTACTGACCAAATGAAACACAAACCAAGGAATGCTCATTAAAAAAGTATCGAAAACCCAAGCAAACACGCCCCCTCCTGGGCTAGCATTCCAAATCCAATAGGTGGTAAATAAGTTTAAACCCCAATTGGCTGTTACTATATACAATAAAAACAACCAGATACTTTTTTTTGCCAGTCGTATTTCTTGCTCAAGCAATAAAAGCAGAAAGAAACTAATAAAAATAAGAGGGGTAATATTAAACGGAATCCAAGCCAATCCGAAACTTGCAGACGCACCAAGACTATAGAGTAGCCAGCGTAAATTATTATTTTTTACCATCTATTACTATTACAAACTCCCCTTTTACGGTATGGTTTTCAAAATGGGTTAATACTTCTTGAATGGTGCCGTTAACCGTTTCTTCAAACGTTTTTGTCAGCTCCCTGCTTACACTAATAAGCCTATCCGCACCAAAATACTCTGCAAACTGTTTTAAAGTTTTTATAATTCTATGTGGGCTTTCGTAAATAATAATGGTACGTTCCTCTTCACATAATTTTTTAAGCATAGTTTGTCGCCCTTTTTTTTCGGGTAAAAAACCCTCAAAACAAAAACTATCTGCGGGCAATCCACTTTTTACCAAAGCAGGCACAAAAGCAGTTGCACCGGGCAAACAATCTACCTTAATGCCATTTTTTAAACTTTCTCGTACTAGCAGAAACCCAGGGTCGCTAATAGCCGGAGTACCAGCATCGCTTACCAAAGCTATGTTTTTTCCAGCCAATAATTCATTTACGTAATGTTGTAATACCTTATGCTCATTGTGCATGTGGTAGCTTTGCAAAGGTCTTTTTATTTCAAAATGGTTCAGGAGTTTTAGGCTTTGCCTTGTATCTTCGGCTATAATTAAATCTACCTCTTTTAATATACGAATGGCACGAAGCGTAATATCTTCCAAATTCCCAATTGGCGTGGGTACAATATACAATATACCTTGTTGCATGTGAGGGCAAATGTATGCTATCGAAAGCGCACATCCAAAACGCTACGTGCGTTTAGGTGACTACTTTTACAAAATCAGCTAGTTAGCGCATTGAATTGATATTAAATTAGTGTTTTATAATAAAAGCAATATGATATTGGAGATAATTTTAATAGTTTGCACCCCGAACAACAATTAACGAGCCAATGAAAAAAATTTACACCTACCTTGCTTACTTTTGGGAATACATCAAGTTTGGGGACTTTAAATCTATATATTCTTCTATATACTTTTTAGTAACTAAAAAATCGAACGCAGAAGCTAGGTTGGTAAAAAGTGGTTTGGGTTCTTTTTATACTAGGGCCGAAACCTTGGATTTTCAATATGTTAATTATGCCTATGAGTTGGGTGTAAAACAGTTTATAGAGCAAAGTGATTTTGATGTATATATTGATGCAGGAGCGTGTTTAGGCGAATTTTCAGTTTGGTTAGCACAAAAAGGAAAGCGTTGTATTGCTTTTGAGCCGGTAAAAGATAGTTATGAGCTTATTCTAAAAAATATTTCCTTAAATAAAGTAGATGAAAAGGTAAAGGTGTATAATTATGGATTGGGAAATAAACACGCCATAGAATATTTTTTAGTCAATCATTTAAACATGGGTGCCAGTAAAAGGGTTGACTATGTAACCAATGAAGCTGAAAAATTTGAAATAAATAGATTGGATGATGTGTTTGAGGGCTTTGGACTAAAAAAGACCGACAAAGTGCTAATGAAGATTGATGTGGAAGGTATGGAAATAGATTTAATAGAAGGAGCACGTAATTTCTTAAACTATTTTGACCAAGTCATTCTCATTATTGAAGAAAAACTATCAGGAGAGGGCGAAATAAAGAACTATATTAGCCAAAATCATAACTTTGAGTTTGGTTTGGTTGACCACTTTAATATGTATGCCAGAACCAAAAGTATTAGATAAATAAACCCCGAATAGTATATTAAATGCTATTCGAGGTTTTTGCTTATTATTTTTTTATCAATTCTATATGGCAGGTAATTCGTACCATTTGTCCTATAGAGAGACCTCCAGCCTCCATGATGGAGTTGTATTTTAATCCAAAATTATACCTGTCAATTTCTCCCCAAACCTTTAAACCTGCTCTTGTGCCTCCCCAAGGGTCTTTTATTATTCCGCCAAATTTGGCTTGTAATACTATTGCTTTCGTTATTCCGTGCATGGTTAACTCTCCATATACCTTGTAGTTATTACCTTTTACCTTTACTAGTATTAGTCCCTTAAAAAGTAAGGTAGGGTATTTATTGGCATCAAAAAAGTCAGCACTTGCTAGGTGTTCATCTCTTTTTTTATTATCAGTATGCACACTGTTTGTTTTTGCTTCCAATTGAAATACTGCATCGGTAAAATCAGGTTTATCAGATTTTACTACCATGCTATAATCAGTAAACTTACCAGTAGTTTCAGAAATCAGTAAATGGTCAACTGCAAGGTTGATGGAAGAATGTGTGCATAGGGAGCCAAAGGAAAAAACAGGCGAAGCTAAGTTAATGATGATATGTTGATGGTTAGCATTTTGGCAATTTCCGAACACTTGTGGAAAGATGCGAGCAAGTGCGGAAAGTTATTGTTTTAAAGTGGTACTATGTGGTAGCGTTAACTGAGATATGGGTATTGTATGGTTAATGTATGAAAAGGAGAATTTAATGTATAATGCAGGCTAATTAATATGGAGGATGGTATTATTGAAGTAGTGTAATGGGTAATTGGAGTGAAACAATGACAGTTCAATAATAAACAATAGGCAATTGGAGCGACACAATGGCTGTTCAATGTTAAACAATGGCTGCTCAGTGTTAAACAATGGGTAATTGAAGTGAAACAATGTCAGTTCGATGTGAAACAATGGGCAATTGAAACTAAACAATGGCGGCTCATTACTAAGCAATGGCGAATTGAAGTGAAACAATATACAATTGAAGTGAAACAATGGGTAATTGAAGTTAAACAATGGATAATTGAGTTCAAACAATGGATAATTGAAACAAAACAATGCTGATTTAGTGCTAAGCAAAGGCTAATTAAAGTGACACAATGGCAATTTGGTTTGAAATAATGGTGCGTTGAAATGAAGTATTGTTTATTGGTATTTGCTCAAAGTTAAATACATTGTGTACTTTTTTGACTACAGCATGTACTAATTTTTTTACATTAATGGGGTTGTAGCATTAAAAATATAGTTGGCATGTTTATTGTTTGCTGACATAGCTCATAAAAAAATTAAAACAATGAATAAACAACAAATTTCAAAATTGAACATGTACTTGGCTGTACAAAAGGCCTTAAAGGCTAAACAGGGTGTAATAGCAAGCTTTGCAAGATTGAATACGGAAGTATTAAATTTTGAGCAACAAATAGGGGGTATTAATGCGCTGAATACTGCTTTGATAGCAGGTACTGTGGGTACAACTAATAGTAATACGCAGTTGGAAACGGA
>JANMIV010000134.1:0-2730 GCA_031375995.1 Bacteroidota bacterium | reverse complement strand
TAATTCATTTGCCCAATAATCTAAGTATTTATCATCGTATATGCCCCAATTACCATCGTAATCTGCCTGATTGGGGTATTCATTTTTACCATAATAATCACCTCCATTGGTATGTGCTATAAAATTATCAAAACTCATGGTTCCGTTTACCCCACCATGGTAAAAGGAGCTATTGTACCCATCTTCGGCCAAATATGCACCTATGCTTTTTAATTGATTAGTTTGGTAATAACTACTAATATAATCGGTTTCCATCCAACTGGGCATAGAGGCCATTATACTAGCTATACCTTCTATACTGCGTTTGCAATTGGCAAAACATTGGGTATAAACGGTACTTTTTGTGGCTAAACTATCTATAAATGGAGTATAACCTTCTCCATTATTGTAAAAACCCACGTACTCTTTTCCTAAGCTTTCTACTATTACTAAAACTATATTCGGCTTGGGCTCTTTTTTGTAAATGGGATTTTTTTTAACCAGCGAATAATATTGGTTTGCTACTTCGTCAGAGAAATAACGTGTTTGATCTAAGCCCACTTGTTGCACACTAATAATAATGGTAAATGGCGTGTTGGAAGCCAATGAACCAGCATACGCCCCAGCTAATCTAGCAGCATCAAAAGTATTGAGTGGTATAAGCGCAAAACCTCCACGGGCTCCTACAAAACTAAAAAGGGTAAATAGCGGTATCCAAAGTAGTTGATAATACCATTTACTTTGTACTACTGCATATTCAATTTTGGTAGCATTGTAAAGTTTTGCGAGCAGGTATATAAAAAACAGGAGTATTAGCAATACATACCAATAATCTAGTAAATAATTAAAGCCAACATGTCCTGTTATTTCCTTTTTCATTTCAAATAGCTCCAAACCTGAGCGTTTTCCCGAAAAAGAATAATAATTGCTATCAATCAAATTAAGTAATATGGCCACGCTATTTACTATTATAAAATAGTACTTCAATACTATTTGATAGCTCTTATGGTCTCTGAATGTCCAAGGTAATATATGAAGCACTATAAAAATAGCATGGGTATATACAATGGCTGAAGTATCGAAAAGTAAACCGAAATAAAATGCACCTATTATTTTGCCGAAACTCAATGCATGAAAAGAGGTATTGATTACAAAAAAAATAAGGCGAGATAGGCTATAAAGTAAATATGCAATGGCCAAGCGTTGGAGCAAAGCTTTTACATGCAGGTTCTTTTTAAACATAAGGGCAAAAATAATTTTTAAATTATGTTTAGGATATAATTTTTCTTTCATTTTATTTGAAGTATTGCATGATTGTTAAACAACACATATCGCTAAAACCTTACAATACATTTGGTATTGATGTAAAAACTGCTGATTTTATTGAAGTTAGCTCTATAGAAGCACTTACGTTTTTAATTGATAACTTTAACCTTGCCCATAGAAAAATGATGGTAATTGGTGGTGGTAGTAATATATTGCTTACTGGAGATTATGATGGCTTGGTAGTAAAAATGAATATTTTGGGTATTGAAAAGGTAAAGGAAACGGATGAGCATGTGTATATTAAAGCAATGGCTGGTGAAATGTGGCATCATTTTGTATTGTACTGCGTAAATAACGATTATGCTGGCATAGAAAATCTTTCGCTTATTCCTGGTTGCATAGGTGCTGCACCTATGCAAAATATTGGTGCTTATGGTGTAGAAACCAAGGATACTTGTTTTGAGGTAGAAGCTTATCATATTGATACCAATGAGAAACGGGTATTTAGCAATGCTGATTGCCAATTTGGCTATAGAGAAAGTATTTTTAAACACGAAGCCAAAGGGCTTTACATTATTACTGCTGTTACTTTTAAATTAAGCAAAGAAGCAAAACCAAATGTTTCTTATGGGGCTATTCAGGATGTATTAAAAGCAAAAGGTATTAGTGCTCCTACTATAAAAGAGGTGAGCGATGCTGTTATAAGCATTCGCCAATCAAAACTCCCCGACCCGAAAAAACTGGGAAATGCTGGTAGTTTCTTTAAAAACCCAGAAGTACCAAATGCTGTTTGTAATGCTTTAAAAGAATTATACCCCAATATAGTAGCCTATCCAATAAGTAATACGCATACCAAACTAGCGGCTGGTTGGCTTATAGAACAATGCGGTTGGAAAGGCAAAATAGTGGGCAATACTGGCTCGCACAAAGACCAAGCTTTGGTATTGGTAAACTACGGAAATGCAACAGGAAATGAAATTTGGCAACTGGCTATGGCCATTCAAAAGTCTGTTCAGGAAAAATTTGGTGTAACTATAATACCTGAGGTAAATATTGTATAGCTTGCTTGCTGCATTGCATACTAAACATATATCCATTCCATTATTGCGCATAAAAAAAGTCCTTCATTGCTGAAAGACTTTTTAATCGAATATTGTAAAGTGTTGTTTAAAAATTTATTTTACTTTTTCAACAATGGCTTTGAAAGCGTCAGGATGGTTCATAGCCAAATCAGCTAAAACCTTACGGTTTAAACCTAAGCCCTTTTTTCCTGCTAAACCAATAAATTGGCTGTAGCTAAGACCATGACTTCTAACACCTGCGTTAATACGCACTATCCAAAGTGAACGGAAATTACGTTTTTTGGTTTTACGGTCGCGGTAAGCATAGTTTAGACCTTTGTCTATAGTATGTTTGGCAACTGTTAATACATTTTTTCTTGCTCCCCAATAACCTTTGGCTAATTTAAGGAGTTTTTTTCTGCGC
>JANMIV010000123.1:0-2469 GCA_031375995.1 Bacteroidota bacterium | reverse complement strand
GGGCAAACATCAATTACATTTCCGCTGAAATCATTTTCAATGGCTTGCTCAATATAGGTAGAAATTTCACTGGCATCGCCTCTGTTCATTACACCGTGTACACGGCCATCTGTAATTTGTTCCGCTACTTTTACGCAACGGTAACATAAAATACAACGGGTCATGTGCAATTGAATTTTATTGCCAATATCTATTTTCTCAAAAGTTCTGCGTTCAAAATCGGTGCGGGTTTTAGCTGAGCCATGCTCATAACCTAAATCTTGTAACTGACACTCTCCAGCTTGGTCGCAAACTGGGCAGTCTAAGGGGTGGTTTAACAATAGAAACTCCACCACACCTTTGCGTGCATCAATTACCTTGTCAGATGTCATGTTTTTAACTTCCATGCCATCCATTATGGTGGTTCTACAACTTGCTACCAATTTAGGCATAGGGCGTGGGTCTTTTTCAGAACCTTTGCTTACTTCTACCAAACAAGTGCGGCAATAGCCACCACTGGTTTTTAGTTTTGTGTAATAGCACATAGTTGGCGGTGCTACATCAGGCCCAATCATGCGGGCTGCTTGTAAAATCGTAGTTCCGTCTGCTACTTCTATTGTTTGTCCGTCTATTGTTACTTTTGCCATTTATATTTTATTAGCCGCAGATTTCACAGATTTCTCTGATTCATTTTTGGCGGTTTTATTATTCTTTTTCGAAAATTAATGTACTACCAAATACATTATTTAATTTATATCCTTTTGAAGAAATAACATTAATTTCTTGACATAAATCTATTGTCATTTTTTTAGTACTGGTAACACTTGTAGTCTTTTTTTCAGTTACTACTCCATTTTCATCAACAATATATACATCCTTACCGTCAAGACTCATAAGCAAATACTTTCTATTTCCTTCACTTTGTTTAAAAGCAGTTAGTAATCCAATACCAACTAAGGTTATTACTGCTATCAAAATTAGTTTTGTTTTCATATCCTATTTTTCAAAAGTATATAATAATCCATATCCACCATTATAAGAATTTAGCTGAGCCGAATTAACTAGTTTAAATCCTCTTCTAGCTATATTATTCATTTCTAAATTTATTTGTTGCAAAAGCCCACCAAATTCTTTGTCTATTTTTGTAACAGATTCTATTTTATTATTTTCATCAACAATAACAATTTGCACACCAACGCTCATGTGAAGATACTTTTTACTTTCCTCGCTTTGCTTAAAAGCAGTTAGTAACCCAATACCAACTAAGGTTATCACTGCTATTAGAATTAGTTTAGTTTTCATATTTATTGTTTAATCTGTATAATCTGTGGCTATGCTATCGCTAAATTTTCTCCTTGGTTCTCCATCCTCACCAATCGCATAACTCGCAACATTTTATTTACTCTTTAGCCAAAATATAGGTAGTGTTAATATCTCCACCAGTTGAGCTTATTAATTTATATCCTTTGGCGTCATATTCATTCAAAACTTTATCATTTCAGTAGAAAATAAATCAAAGGTTTTCAAATCATAGACTGGTTTTAACTTTATTTCATGTGTTTGTCCTGTTTCGTCTTTAATAGACATTTTGGAATCTAATAAAGAAAAAATCAATCTTATCACAACAAATTTTGAATTTGTATCCGATACCTTTGCGTTCTTAAAAGCAAAAACCAAGGCTAAACCTAAGCAGGCAATGATGCTGTAAAGAATAATTTTTGTTTTCATATTTATCTTTTAATCTGTGAAATCTGTGGCTAAAATCTAAGCTGTTGCTAAACCGTGCATATTATGGTAATGCTTCACTTCTTTAATAGCCACCGGATTTTTTACATACTCTTCAAATTCACTTCTAAAATGGCGAATAGCACTGGCCACTGGCCAAGCCGCTGCATCACCCAGCGGACAAATGGTATTTCCTTCTATTTTACGTTGAATTTCCCAAAGCAAATCCACATCTTCCAAAGTACCATGTCCATCTAATATCTTATGCAATATTTTCTCCATCCAACCCGTTCCTTCGCGGCAAGGGCTGCATTGTCCGCAGCTTTCATGGTGGTAAAAACGAGCAAACGTATGCAAGTTTTGCACAATGCTCGTGGTTTCATCCATTACTATAAATCCGCCAGAACCCAACATAGTACCAGAAGCAAAACCACCGTCAGCCAAACTCTCGTAACTCATCAAACGCTTTTCTCCATTGGCAGTAGTCAGAATTAAATCGGCTGGTAAAATCGGCACAGAAGAACCTCCAGCCACTACAGCTTTTAGTTTTTTGCCATTTTTTATACCACCACAATAGGCATCACTATATATAAAATCCTCCACCGTAATACCCATTTCAATTTCGTACACACCTGGTTTATTTATATGTCCCGATGCTGAAATCAATTTAGTACCGCTCGATTTGCCAATACCAATACCAGCATACCAATCGCCACCATTATTTACAATAGGCACTACAGCAGCTATGGTTTCTACATTATTTAC
>JANMIV010000096.1:0-7326 GCA_031375995.1 Bacteroidota bacterium | reverse complement strand
CACAAAAATCTCGTCAATAAATGGAATAATATCTGACTCACTTACATTGATTGGATATTTATTAATGGCAAAATTACCATACATAATAGCGATTAAACTAAGTACAGTAAACAGCACACTTACTCGTATCAAATTGGTTTTTGACACTGAAAATGTTGATGCATTTTGCTCCAAGAAACTGGCTTGATCTTTTTTAAGAATAAAGTACGGATAAACCGCCAAAAAAAAACCTGATCCAATAATAATCAGTGGGCTTACAACAAATTCAAAAACATTTTTAGTATAAAAAATGAACAGCAATTCTAATGCAAATGCGATGTATAGATATGAATATTTTGCTTTCATCATAAATATTTACTCCATGTTTTCTATTACTCCATTATCGTCAAAATAAATACTATCATTTACGATGGTATCGTTTTTAATGATATACTTTTTGGCTAGACCGCTAATGTTAACTTTTAAATTTAATCCCACAGTATCATCTGGTAGAATTAAACTGCGTGATACCATTTTATTGACAATAAACTGAAAGTTCCTCTCCATATAAGGTTTTATAGTTCCTTCCTTTTCAAATTTATACATAAACCCCTTTGGACTGGGTACAATGCTTGCCAAATAAAGAGCCTCGGTTAAGCTTAATTCTGAAGGTGCTTTTTGAAAATAGAATTTAGTGGCTTCGCCAATTCCATATATGTTGGGCCCCCACTCTATTAAGTTTAAATATACTTCAAACATGCGTTCCTTGGCAACTATATGGTTGTTTTCTAAAATATATACTAATAGTATCTCTTCCAACTTGCGGGCCATTGTTTTTTCACGCGTAAGGAATACATTTTTTATAAGCTGCATGCTTATGGTACTTGCTCCCCTAGAAAATTTACCTGTTCTTATATTTTTAGCTATTGATTGTCTAAAGGCTTCATTTACAAAACCTCTATGATACATAAATGAAGGATCTTCCGTAGTTAGAATGGCTTTTTTTATAAAGGCAGAGATAAGATTGTATGGAACATAATTGGGGTTTTCCTCACCAACAATAAAAGAGCGCTGCGGAATACCTCTTTCATAAGGGGTATGCAAGAAGCTGCCATTTAGTTTCTCTAAATTGGCTTGCCCATATTGGGTAATATATAAATTGTCTTTGATAATTTCACTATCAAAAACCATTTCATCTGGCTTATGAATATCCAGTTTAAAGTCTAAGCGATAAGTAAAGCTCCCACTGGCCTGCATACCTTGTATATGTCTAAATAGTGCATTTGGTAAAGAATTGATAAAACTTTGCGCCATTGTTTTATCGGTGCTTACAGAAAATGCAACAATGTACTTATCAAAAAATCTATAAAAAAGATTGCTTTTGTTTTTGGGAACTCGTTTAACTAAATCGTCATCACTTACCCTTTCTTCTAATTTACAGAAAGGATGAAATGTGGTTTCATTAAAGGTTACAGTTGTACTGCTATCTAGCGATACAAAGTTTTTGCCTAATAAGTAATGATAGTTAATACTTGCATTATTAATAACTACATTACTTTTAGCTATTCTAGCATGGTTTACTGTAAGGTTGTTAATGGCTGCGGTACCGTCAATTTTTAGCTGTTCGTTGGCAAATTCAAATCCATCAAGCTGAAGTCGTATTTTACTAAAGCCAGCCATTAAACCAAAGCGTTCGCGTAAATAAGGAATGAGTACCATTTCTGAATCAACGCGTTCTATGTTTAAGTCGGCTTTGCGTTCTTTGGTTTTAGCAGTACCATTAATACGCCATTTTTGTGCGTGTAAGTTATCCGTTACTATTATTTTGCTATCAAATACTTGGTTATCGAGAGACAATTCTTGAAGAGAAAGATTAATTTGTTTGTCATTATCTGTTACCTTCAAACTCATTCTATCAACCAATAAACTATTGGGCACTTGTGCCAATACGCGAGATATAACCTTATATACCTCCTTTGCATAATTTATTTGGGTTTTTTCCTCTGTATTTTCTTGAATAGAAATGGTCGTATCTGATTGGGTTAAAAAAGAACTAAAGTTTTTGTACGCTCCTTTTCTTATTAACTGTAAGTACCCATTTTTTAGGTTTAATTCTTTTACACGTACTTCCCCTAAGAATAAATACCCAAATCGAATGCTCGAAGTAAAATAGTCAACTCTTAAAAGCGTATCTTTTCCATCGGGAACAATACTTATACCTTCCAGTGCTACGCCACTTAAGCCTACAAATGAGGCATTGCCAACTGTAAATGTGGCCTGGTATTTGTTTTTGAATTTGGCTGCAATTTTATCAATTGCCTTATGTAAAAAGTAGCTCCTCAATAAAAAAAAACTAAGCACAACAAGCAAGAATAAAGACCCTAGTATTTTTGCGGAGAGTAAGGCTATTTTTTTAATTTTGTAGTTGTTTATTTTCACAGGCAATGTATAGTTTTAAATAACAATGGTTGAGAAAGCAAAAGCCAACCCAACCATTTACTTCAAATGATAGCAAAAAATTTAAACATGCATAATTTCTGCTTCTTTAATAGCTAGCAAGTCATCAATTTTCTTAATATATAAATCGGTTGTTTTTTGTACATTGGTTTCGGCTGTTTTAGCTTCATCTTCTGGCAAACCATCTTTTTGCAATTTTTTGATGGTTTCATTGGTTTCTTTCCTAATATTTCTGATTGCAATTTTTGCATTTTCAGACTCCCCTTTTGCTTTTTTAGCAATTTCTCTCCTTCTTTCCTCCGTTAAAGGTGGCAGTATTATGCGAATTAAAGTACCATCATTAGTAGGGTTAAAACCTAAGTTAGCTATTACTATCCCTTTTTCTATTGCTTGTAGCATTGATTTTTCCCAAGGCTGTATAGTAATAGATTTTGCATCTGGCGTGCTAACATTAGCTACTTGATTTACTGGCACTAATTGACCATAAGAGTCAACTTTTACAGCATCAACCATACTGGGATGCGATTTACCAGCCCTAATTTTAGTAAACTCACTTGTTGCATGCTCAATAGCAAAGTCCATTTCCTCTTTCAAATTATCTAATACTGGCTTTAAACGCGGGTCGCTCATGATTTTATTAATTTTATTGTTTTTATTAATTGGGTTGCAAGATAAGGATTTAAAAATTTACTTTTTTAGCAATTATATAATCAGGCCTCCCTTTAACTTCATCAAATATATTGGCTATGTATTGAGCCACAAGTCCTAATGTAAGTAGTTGAATACCCCCAAAAAAAACAACAATGGTCAATGTACTTGCCCAGCCTGTTACCGTTTGGCCACTTATAAAGTATCCATATAGAATATACAACAATAGCATTAAAGAAATAAAGGTACTCAGGAGACCCAATTGAATGGATAATTTCAAGGGTTTTTTAGAAAAATACAAAATTCCATTTATGGCAAATCGAATCATCTTTTTTAACGGATAATTTGTTTCCCCTTCTGCCCTTTCTTCACGATCATAGTAAAAGGGTATTTGAACAAATCCAATCCAACTAATTAGGCCTCTAACAAACTTATTCTTTTCTGTGAGTAATTTGAATTCATCAATGATGCTTTTATCAATTAACCTAAAATCGCCTGTATTTAGTGGAATGCGTACTTCACTTAGCCTATCCATTACTTTGTAAAAATACTTAGCAGTTAGTTTTTTAAACCATGTTTCTCCAAGGCGCGATTTTCTGACACAATAAACAGCATTGCAGTTAGAGGTGTTGTATAATTGTATTATTGAGCCAAATAATTCTGGCGGATCTTGCAAGTCTGCATCAATTATAATGGCTAAATCAGAATTACAGTTATTAATTCCAGCCGTCACTGCCGCTTGATGACCAAAATTGCGAGAGAAGTGAATAATTAAAACATCCTCTTCGGTAGCTGCAATTTGGTTTAATTTGTTTGCAGTAGAGTCAGTACTTCCATCGTTTATAAAAATAATTTGAGACTTTACATCTGTAAGTTCTTTCAACACTTTTTGTACGCGTTGATAGGCCTTTTCTATCATTAACTCCTCATTGTAACAAGGAATAATTACAGATAATGTTTGCTTATCCATTTTTATAAACTAGGGGTAAAGTGAGTGCTTTAAACAATTAAACTAAATTTTACTTTTTCTTTAACTCGAGTCTTTTCCAAGTATCCGTTCGTCCAAACATACTAATGCCTATAAAACCCCTAATACTCATGGTGTTTTTGTCTTCAAGGCTTATTTTGCATTTGTAGTCATTACCAGTTTCAGGGTCGTAAATATTTCCTTCTTCCCAAGAATTTTCGCCCTTCCATTCAAAACCACCCACCAGTCTTAAGCCCAAAAGCGGGGTGTTTCTCTTACTTTCGTCTTTATTGTTTTTATCAACTTTAGGCATTCCTTGCTCGTTGAGTGGCTCTTTGAGCCATACAATACGACCAAAATAGTAGTTTCCTACTTTGTCAATTTTTACACGTGCTTTGCCGTTTCCTGTTTCCCAAATACCTACAATATCATCTGCATTTTGTTGTGCAAAAACAAAGAACAAAGAAGAGAACGTTGTCAATAATAAAAATAATATTTTTTTCATAGCATAGTTTTTAGTTTTTGCAATTAGCAAAAAAAATCGGCCGTTTGCAAGCTAAATTTTGTGCAATACGAAGAAAGAAAGCGTTATTTAATTCAATAAACTTTGGAAAAAAAGCTTTTAACACAAGCAAATCAGCACTGTTTTGCCAGAATGAGCCGAATAGTATTGGCTTATTTAAAGCTTTGGCATTACTTGTTCTGAAAGCCTAATCAGAATATAAAAAAGGAGCCTTGTGTTTTACAAGGCTCCTTTTTATGGAGTTAATTACTAATTTGCATAAACACTATAAGTGGTTTACTTGAAGCCACTTAGTGCCTATATCAATTACGATTTTTTACTTTCTCTGTTCGACTTATCAAAGTCAATAACAATTGGAGTAGCAATAGCCAATGATGAATAAGTACCAAAAACAATACCTACTAATAAGGCAAAGTTAAATCCTCTTATTACTTCTCCTCCAAAAATAAATAAAACCAACACCACCATAAATACAGTCAATGATGTAATAATGGTACGGTTTAAGGTATTATTCAAGGCATTATTGATAATTGCTTTGGTATCCGAATCGCGTTTATGTACATTTAAGTATTCACGAATACGGTCAAACACTACCACCGTATCATTAATTGAGAATCCAATAATAGTTAGTACCGCTGCAATAAATGCTTGATCTACTTCCATGGCAAATGGCAAAATACCATCAAATATAGAATAGAAACTCATCATCATTAAAACGTCATGCGTTAAGGCAACAATAGCACCTAAAGTATATTGCCATTTGCGGAAACGCACTAAAATGTACAAGCCAATACCCACTAACGAAATTATTACCGCCCAGAACGACCCTGTTTTTATATCGTTTGCTACAGTAGGTCCAACTTTAGCAGAACTTAATATGGTAGCTCCCGGATCTACTTTGCTCAATCCTTCTTTTAATTTACTTTCTACCTCATCAGCAACAGTTGCGCTGTTGTCATCAATTTTATAAGTAGTTGTTATTTTTACTTTGTTATCCGTACCAAAGGCTTTTATTTCTGGCGCTCCACCAAATGCCTCTTTTAAAGCTTCGCGTGCGCTTGTTGCTTCTACAGGCTTGCTATATTGTACTACGTAGGTATAACCACCTTTAAAGTCAACACCAAAAGTAAAGCCTTTGGTAAACATGGAAACAAAACCACCTGCAATAATTAAGCCTGAAAACAAATAGAATTTTTTACGATTACCAACCCAGTCATAGCTGAAGTTTTTGAAGGCATTCATGGTTTTGGCAGTAGCATATTTTATTTCCTTGCCTTTGTCTAACAACCACTCTGTAATTACACGTGTAAATAACACTGCGGTAAACATAGAAGAAAGAATACCAATAATTAAAGTAATAGCAAATCCTTGAACTGGTCCAGTACCAAATGCATACATTACAAAACCAGCTAATAAAGTCGTTAAATTGGAGTCAATAATAGACGAACTAGCATGGGCATACCCATCTGCAATAGCATTTTTTAAGCTACGCGCATTGTGCAATTCATCTTTTATCCTTTCGTTTATCAGTACGTTTGCATCTACCGCCATACCAATAGTTAAAACTATACCAGCAATACCTGGTAATGTAAGTGCTGCTCCCAAAGAAGCCAATACACCAAGAATAAAGAATACGTTTAATAATACTGCAAAATCTGCAATGTAACCTGAGTTATTATAATACAATACCATGAACACCAATATTACAATGGTGGCCATAATCATACTCCATAAACCTTGGCTAATGGCTTCGGCTCCTAAACTTGGACCAACAATAGCTTCTTCTACTATGCGAGTAGTAGCAGGTAATTTACCACTTTTTAATACATTGGCTAAATCCAGGGCCTCTTCATCGCTGAATCCACCGTTTATTACTGAACTTCCATTAGGTATTTCATTTTGTACGTTTGGTGATGAATATACTAATTCATCTAATACAATGGCTATTGAGTGTCCAATATTTTGTTTGGTTAAGTTTTTCCATTCTGTAGTTCCTATGGCATCCATAGCCATATTTACTTCTACTTGTCCAGTAGTTTGAGAAATATCGCGGTTAGCTCTAATTACACGCTCTCCGCTCATGGCTGCTTCGCCACTGCGCTCTACTTTTAGAGCATGTAAACGAACCGCAGCTCCGTTTTCGCCTATGGATTTGTATTCCCAAGCAAATTTTAAGTCAGTAGGAATTACCGCTTTTACTTCTGGGCGAGCCAACATTGCATTAATTTTTGTTGTATCACGAATCAATGCAATACCACACCATGAGCCGTTTGGAACTAATTTCCCTTGCTCATCTACAATAGGGGTAATTAAACCCAATAAAGGATTTTCTTTTTGGTACTGCTCAGGAGTCATTTGTTTGTTGGCAGCAGTATCATTTTTTGCTTTGGTTGAATCGGGTTTAGCTTTGCTTCCACCAATATCTGCTAATGCATTTTTTGCGGTGCTTGCAGTATCTGCAGCTGTTTTAGTGCTATCTGCAACAATATTGCTTTTCTTCAACTCTCCGTTGGCAGCAGTTAAAAACTGGTAAGCTTGCGGATTATCGTAGGTTTGATAAAACTCTAATTTAGCCGTTCCTTGCAATAATTTACGCACACGTGCAGGATTGTCAACACCCGGTAATTCAATGATAATACGACCAGAACCTTCTAGTTTCTGTATATTGGGTTGTGTTACCCCAAATTTATCAATACGGGTACGCAATACCTTGAAAGAACGCTCAATAGCTAAATTAGACTCTTCTTTTAGG
>JANMIV010000091.1:0-4282 GCA_031375995.1 Bacteroidota bacterium | reverse complement strand
TCCAACAGGTTTGTTGGCATCTTCGCCCAATACAGATTCTACGGTATCTTGTATATCATCCTCATCTTTCACATCAGATTTGTTTGAAAGAGGTTGGCTTAGTTTGCTACCATCGCGGTAAATAGCATTTGCTTTTACGCCTAAACTCCAACTTAAGTAATAGCATTCTTTTATGTCGGCTTCAGTAGCCTCGTTAGGCACATTAATGGTTTTTGAAATAGCACCGCTTAGGAAAGGTTGAGCGGCTGCCATCATTTTTATGTGTCCTGTAGCGGCAATGTATCTTTCGCCTTTGCTACCACATTTGTTAGCACAATCAAATACAGGTAAATGCTCTTCTTTTAGGTATGGAGCACCTTCCACTGTCATGGTACCACATATATAATCGTTGGCTTCTTCTATTTCTGTTTTGGTAAAACCTAATTTGCGCAATAGGTTAAAGTTAGGGTGATTGTACTCTGCGCTAGTAAAGCCTAAACGCTGTAAACAATCTTCGCCTAAAGTCCATTGGTTAAAGGCAAATCCAATTTCAAATGCACCCGCAGCGGCTTTGTCTAATTTGGCAATTTCTTCTTCTGTAAATCCACGGAAAGTTAAACTTTCAGGATTAATATGTGGCGCACCTTTTAAAGTAGCATGACCAGTAGCATATTTTATTACCGCATCAATTTCTGCTTCACTGTAACCTAAGCTTCTTAAAGCCGCAGGTACACCCATATTGATGATTTTGAAATAACCACCACCAGATAATTTTTTGAATTTAACCAAAGCAAAATCAGGCTCAATACCAGTAGTATCGCAATCCATTACCAAACCAATAGTTCCTGTAGGAGCTATAACGGTAGCTTGTGCATTGCGGTAGCCATATTCTTCGCCCATTTGAACTGCTTTATCCCATGAGTTGGTAGCGGCAGTTAGCAAATATTCTGGACAGTATTTTGGATCAATACCAATTGGTTTTACTGATAATCCTTCGTATGCATCAGTGGCGTTGTATGCTGCATAGCGGTGATTTCTCATTACGCGCAACATGTGTTTTTTGTTTTCTTCGTATTTAGCAAATGGTCCAAGGTATTTGGCCATTTCTGCTGAAGTTTGGTAGGCTACTCCATTTAAAATAGCAGTAATAGCACCACAAATAGCAAATGCTTTAGGCGAATCGTAAGGAATACCAGAAATCATAAGCATAGAACCTAAGTTGGCATAACCCAAACCTAAAGTACGGTATTCGTATGATAATTGAGCTACTTCTTTAGAAGGGAATTGTGCCATAAGCACCGATACTTCCAATACAATAGTCCAAAGGCGGCTGCTATGCTCAAAACCTTTTACATCAAACTCTAAAGTTTCTGAGTTAAAGTATTTCATTAGGTTCAATGACGCTAGGTTACAAGCGGTATTGTCTAAGAACATATACTCAGAGCAAGGATTTGATGCATTAATACGTCCACCTTCTGGGCAAGTATGCCAATCGTTAATGGTGGTATCATATTGTACACCAGGATCAGCGCACGACCAAGCTGCATTGGCAATCATATCCCACATATCTTTAGCAGGAACAGATTTCATTACACGTCCATCAGTACGGGCTTTTAAATCCCAGTTTTTACCTTCATGCAATGCTTCAAAGAACTCTTGCGGAATGCGCACTGAATTGTTTGAGTTTTGACCAGAAACGGTAGCATAGGCTTCGCCTTCATAATCGCTAGCATAACCAGCAGCAATTAGAGCAGCTACTTTTTTCTCTTCATTTTTTTTCCAATTAATGAATTCAATAATTTCTGGATGGTCTAAGTCTAAACAAACCATTTTAGCCGCACGTCTGGTTGTTCCACCAGATTTGATAGCACCAGCCGAGCGGTCACCAATTTTTAAGAAACTCATTAAGCCAGAAGAAGAACCTCCGCCTGATAATTTCTCATTGGCACCTCTAATATGTGAAAAGTTAGTACCTACTCCAGAACCATATTTGAATATACGTGCTTCACGTACCCATAAATCCATAATTCCACCATCGTTTACCAAATCATCGCTCACAGAAAGTATAAAACATGCATGTGGTTGCGGACGTTCGTATGCCGAAGTTGATTTTTCTAATTTCCCAGTTGTGGGGTTTACAAAATAATGACCTTGTGGTTTTCCAGCAATACCATATGAGCTATGTAAACCAGTATTGAACCATTGAGGTGAGTTTGGCGCAGCATATTGTCCTACAATCATGTAGGCCATTTCTTCATAAAAAATTTGAGCATCTTCGCGCGAATCAAAGTAACCATAGTCTTCGCCCCATTTCATCCAGCAATGAGCCATGCGGTGAGCCACTTGTTTTATACTTGTTTCGCGTCCAATAGTTCCATCAGGTTGCGGAACGCCAGCCTTGCGGAAATATTTTTGCGCCAGTACATCAGTCGCTACTTGGCTCCAACTTTTAGGCACCTCTACGTTGTTCATTTCGAACACAACGCTGCCATTAGGGTTTTTAATAATAGAGGTGCGGTAGTCGTACTCAAACATGTCGTAAGGACTCACACCATCTTTTGTAAAGTGTCTTTCTATTTTAAGACCTTTTCCGTCAGTGGTTTTTTTGCTGGATTTGCTCATTATTATGGTATAATTTTATTATTATTATCGAATTGTTTTTTTTGTGTTCAATAATTCACAAGAAAGAGATTGAAAAATTTTGTGCCAATTCTTGTTTTCTTGTTTCTCAAAAGTGCACTCGAAAATGCGTTCAATCAAATTAGTGTTTCCACAAAGCTTTCAAATAGTGTGTCCACTATACAGTAAATATTGAGAGAGACGGTGTTAATAAGCTAGTTTTACACAAAAACGAAATGAGTGTTGGTAAGGGTTTCAGCGTTTGTATAACTATTCACGTTTTCAGTGGTTTGTCTAATTTTTATGACAAGTAATCCACTATTTTTCTGGCTTTTTTTTCTCTTTATTAAACTTTTCCACACCAAATTGAGAAACGCGAGAAGAAGCCTGTTTTTGCTATGTTTTGAGTGTGTATTTAGTAAATTAATTAAATTTTGCAGTGTTAAATTTTTGTTGCATGTAAAAAAATGACACAATAGTTAAAAAGAAGTTTATTTCATCATTTTAAGAAAAAGGGTGTTTGCCAAGCACCCTTAATTTATTGAGGTGTAGCAATAGTATGTGGGGTTTTCCCTGCTAAGTACGTTAACTATATAAAATTAGCAATATTGGTAAAAGATATATTTTGCATGGGTATTTTTTTGTCAATTTATATTGAATACAGTAATACTTGTGTATGTATTTAGATTGTTCTCTGAAGATATTTAGCGAATAATCTAAAAATAGGAGGTAAAATCATTATTAAATTAAAAAATTAGGCTTTATTTGCCTTGAAAAACTGATTTTAAAGCATAGCCATTTTGACAATAGCCATTCTCAATACCCTAAAAGAAAACAAAAAGAAGGGAAACAAACAATTAGCAGTGTTAATTGATCCTGATAGCATAAGCTCTCAAGAGCAATTACTTATTACTTGCGAATTGTGCAACAAAGCGGCTGTTGATTTTATTTTAGTAGGCGGCAGTTTAATTACCAATGGTTTTTGGAATAAATGCGTGAGTACTTTAAAAGCCAACACTTCTATTCCTTTGGTATTGTTTCCAGGTAATATTATGCAAGTGCATGATGAGGCTGATGCCATTTTGTTTTTGAGTATGATAAGTGGACGCAATGCCGATTTATTAATAGGCAAGCATGTTTTGGCTGCGCCTGGTATTAGAAAGTCTGGAATAGAAGTAATTCCTACTGGTTATATGATAGTGGACGGAGGCAATATTACCAGTGTAATGTACATGAGCAATACCATGCCAATACCACACGATAAAGACAATATTGCAGCATGCACTGCTATGGCGGGGCAAATGCTAGGTTTGCAAGTAATGTATATGGATGCAGGTAGTGGAGCCAATATGCCTATTTCTTCCAGTATGATAAGTGAAGTAAAGAAAAATATAGATATACCTATATTTGTTGGTGGGGGCATTAGAACGGCAGAACAGGCAATAGCCACCGCAAATGCAGGTGCTGATGTAGTGGTGGTAGGAAACGCTTTTGAAGAAAATCCGCAATTGATATTGGAGTTGGCTAAAGCCATACATGGCATGGTTGCCGTTGATTAATAGTAAGTTGTTTGGTCTGCAAGGGCTAAACTAAGTATATTTTTATTTTTTAAAACCCGAATAAAACTTATTCGGGTTTTTGTTATTTATTTTGATAATTGAAAATACAAGAATTAATAGGGCTT
>JANMIV010000047.1:0-10612 GCA_031375995.1 Bacteroidota bacterium | reverse complement strand
AATGAAGTAAGAGGAAACGTTCCTTTTCAAGTAAACAGTCCATTGGTAAGTAAAAACCCTACTGTATTAAATACCAGTTCAACAAAATTGGTAAAACAATTTAATAATAAAGTAGCTGTAAGTGCCAATAACTTTTCAAACAATGATAATATACCCACTAATGACAGCATAACTGTTACTACTAGGTTTAGCAATTATTTTGCTTATGATGATGGCAGTGCGGAAGGAGGATATAGTATTTATTTAAAAACAAATGCTTCCGTGGCATTGGCTTACGATTTGGAGAAGCCCGATACCATATACGGTGTAGAAGTTTTCTTTAACCAATCGCAACAAGATGTAAGTACGCGTAATTTTGATTTAATGGTTTGGAGCGGCATTACCTCTGTGAACCAGCAAGCAGACAATGATAGAGTACAATATAGAAAAAACGGAGTAAAACCAATTTATAACAATAGTATAAATGGTTTTGCTACTATTTTGTTTGACTCAGCCATAGTAGTTGGCAATCGTTTCTTTATTGGATGGGAACAATTAGGGCAGTTTATTCTAAATATTGGTTTGGATGAAAACTACTATGAAGGAAACAAACTTAAAACCAATCCAAATATGTTTTACAAAACCGATGGAACTTGGAAAGCGACTGAAATTCCTGGCGCATTGATGTTACGCCCTTTACTGGGGCAAGTAAGAGACTTCCCTGCTTCCATTAATAAAACACTTGTTTCAAGAGCAGATTTTAATTTTAACCTATACCCAAATCCAACTAGTAGTGCATTTACAATAGAAAGCAATTATTCTAAAAATTTAACCGTTTATTTGTTTGATTTGTTTGGGAAAGAAATAATGAATGAAAAAATGCAAAATAATGTGCAACAATTTCATTTGCCTTCTTTGTCTAAAGGAATTTACATCATACAAGTAATTGATGCAAATACTGGCTCAAAATTAAGTAAAAAGCTAATTATTGAATAATAAAATCTTATAAATATATGAATGATATAACCACAGATGAACTAAAGCAGCGCTTGGATGCTGGCGAAAAATTAAACATAATTGATGTACGCGAAATACATGAATTTGAAGAGTACAATATTGGAGCTACACTCATTCCGTTAGGAACCTTACCCGATAAAATAGCCGAATTAGGTCATTTAAAGGAACAAGAACTTATTGTACACTGCCGCAGTGGCGCTAGAAGTGGAAATGTCAAAATGTTTTTATTGGATAATGGCTTTACCAATGTACGCAACCTTTTGGGTGGTATGTTGGACTGGCGAAGTAAGTTTGAATAAAATAAATACTTTCAATACCATAACAATTGAAATTAGCTTATAAACGAATAAAAATTTTAATTGTACTCACCATTACTGTTTGCGCTGTAATGGTGAGTGTTTTTTGTGGCTCCCCAAAACTAGAAAAATCTGACAATTTCAGTCTATACTTAAACCACAACGATACTGTAAAATATGTAGGCATGCAGCAATGCAGAGCTTGCCACGGTGAAATATACAAAACCTTTATTGAAACTGGCATGGGCAAAAGCTTTGACCTAGCAACGCCTCAAAAATCGAGTGCCGATTTCAGTAAGAAACATGTAGTATTTGATAAATATAAGAACCTGTACTACCGTCCGTATTGGAAAAATAACAATATGTACATATTGGAGTTTAGGCTACAGGGAAAGGATACCATTTACAAACGTGCTGAAAAAGTAGATTATATTATTGGTTCCGGACAACATACCAATTCTCATTTGATGAATATAAACGGCTATATTTATCAGTTGCCTTTGACGTGGTATGCGCAAGACAAAAAATGGGATTTACCTCCCGGATTTGAAAATGGCAAAAACAGTCGTTTTAGCCGCTCAATAGAGTTTGAATGCATGAGTTGCCACAATGCTATGCCTACCGTTACAGATTATACCTCCAATCAGTTTATAAACGTTCCAAATGGAATTGATTGTGAACGATGCCACGGCCCGGGAGAATTGCATGTAAAAGAAAAACTAGCCAACCACTTGGTAGATACCGCACACGAAATTGACTATACCATAGTAAACCCTAAAAAACTCCCTTGGGAAAGACAAATAGATGTATGCCAACGCTGCCATTTGCAAGGCAATGCAGTGCTAAAACCCGAAAAAACCTTCCGCGATTTTAGACCGGGTATGGTATTAAGCAATTTCTGGGATGTATATATGCCCAAGCAAAATAACGATGACGAAAGCTTAATTATGGCCAGTCATGCACAAAGATTGCAACTAAGTAAATGTTTTACTGAAGCCAATAAAAATACCCAACAAGATGGTAAAAATTTTGAAACACTTAATCTTACTTGTATCACTTGCCACAATCCACATGTAAGTGTAAAAAAAACAGGTACTCAGTTATTCAACAATGCTTGTATCAATTGCCATAACCAAGCACCAGAAATACAATGTACAGAAACGGAAAAAGTAAGAACCCTAAGTAATAACAATTGTGTACAATGCCACATGCCACGCTCTGGTACCCTTGATATACCACACGTAACCGTACACGACCATTGGATAAAAAAACCAAGCAAAAAAAGTGAAATTAAGAACATAGCCTCTTTTGCAGGTTTGTATTGTATTAACAATAAAAAAACGGACGAATTATCGCAAGTTAAAGGTTTAATTAACTACTACGAGAAATTTGAAAGTGAACCAAAAGCATTGGAAGAGGCTAAAGCCTATTTCAAAAACGATTATAAACAAGCTGATTGGTTAGATGCTCAGGTACACTTGCATTATTTACAAAACGACTTTACCGCCATCATTGCCAAAGCATCGTTTATTAAAGTGCAAGAACAAACCAGTGCTTGGCTTTGCTACCGAGTAGGGCAAGCATTTCAAAGCAATACTGATTTTGTAAGGGCGGAATTATTTTACCAAAAAGCAGTTGAATTATCGCCCAGAAGCATCCAATTTATTGATAAGCTAGGGCAAGTAAAAATACAGTTGAATAAATTGGATGAGGCCATTCACTTATTAGAAGAAAATATACATTTAAATACAAAACAAGTCAGCAGTATTACCAATTTAGGATTTGCTTACCTAAAAAAAGGCAATAACACATTGGCAAAACAGTATTATTTGCAAGCATTGCAGCTAGATCCAGACTACGAACAAGCCTTGTTTAATTTGGCAGCTCTTTACAATATAGAAGGCAATACGGCTATGGCAAAACAATTGCTTACACACATACTTAAAGCAAATCCAAACAATATTATTGTGGTTGAATTGCTAAAAAACTTATAACCCACTATTTGGAGTTACTTACAACAAAAAAGCGAAACCAAACTTATCATCTGGTTTCGCTAATCCTCGTTTGTTTTCAAAAAGTGAATTACCTTTTTACAACAGTAGTATAGAAATTTTACACTTACAATAGGGAAAACCCCACATTTTATATTTTTTTTTGCTTTATAACTCTTAAAAATCAATACTATCCAATTTTACAACTTCTGTTTTATCGGAAAGGGAGATAAGTCCGGGATTAATGCCTGGCTGGCCTTCTGGTATTGTTTTGTTTATTTGCTTATAATAGTTAACCCATGCAGGAAAGTACGTTTTTGTTTTCGGGTTTTTAAAAGTCATTGCTTGTAGTGTAAAAAGTTTATTTTTATTATCTGCTTCTGTAAAAGCTTCATAAATCAATTCACTACAATACCATTTACCGTTATTTAGCATAAACTCATCGTCATAAGGTTGCCCAACTTGTTGCTTGGCAAACACTATTGCATTGGCAATAAGCGGTCTCAACTCCCTTTTTAATCTGGTAATGGTTATATTATTAATAGATGAAGTATCATTACTGCGTTCAAAAAAGTGCTTTAAAGTATTTATCTGTACTTTATCACCAATGGCTTCAATTACTTTCAGGGTATCATTTACATTTACCACCATGGCGCAATGAGAAAAATCTTTGCCATTTACTCCTTCCGTAACCGCTTCTATGGCATTGCATAACTCACCACAATTTAAGTCCTGAAAAAGCAAATCACCCTCTTGTAAATAAGCATTTCCACTGTTTTGTTTACAATTAAAACCCAGTACAACGCAGCTAACAATAACAGTAAACTTCCAAATCCGTCCGCTCATATAACAAATACGCTTATTGATTTAAGCTCTTCAGGTAATTATAGGTATCCATTTGTGACCTATTCTTGTTTTTGCAATCGCTCAATTGGTAATCATTTTCGCCATTTTCATTTATTCTACGTGCTTTGCAAGTATCATTCAGTTGAAAATTAATGATTGTTTTGATGGTACTTCTAATTCCATCATTGTATATTGGAAATCCGCATTCTATTCTATTGCTCAAATTCCTGCTCATCCAATCAGCACTTGCCAAATACATGGTTTCATTGCCGTTATTGCAAAATATATACACACGAGAATGTTCTAAAAATTTATCAATAATACTTATAACCTCTATATTTTCACTTAACCCTTTTATTTTAGGCACTAATGAACATACTCCACGCACTATGAGTTGTACTTTAACTCCTGCTTTGCTTGCCTCATATAATTTCTTTATTACGTCATTGTCAACCAAACTATTCATTTTGGCTATGATATAGGCAGGTTTACCTTGTTTTTTATTTCTGGTTTCTTCTTCTATCATTTCCAAAAACCTACGCTTCATATTATCTGGCGCAATAAGCAAGTGCTTATAATTTCCTCGTTTTAGGTTCAAAAACAACTGATCGCTCAACATTTCCAATTCATTGGTTAAACGAAGGTCTTTGGTAAAAATAGCAAAATCGCTATACACTCTGCTGGTCATACCATTGTAATTACCCGTTGAGAGATGCGCATATTTAACGGTTTGATTGTTTTCTTTTCTGTAAATTAAACAATATTTGGTATGCACTTTTTGCCCTGGTTTACCAAAGTGAACATGCGCGCCCGCTTCTTGTAGTTGATTGGTCCAATATATATTTGATTCTTCATCAAACCTTGCTTGTAGCTCCATGAGCACAATAACAATTTTTCCATTCTTTATTGCATTGATTAAAGCATTGACCACATTGCTATGTTTGGCAACCCTATACAGCGTAATTTTAATGGTATGTACGTTAGGGTCAATAGCCGCTTCTCTCAGAAAACGTATTAAATAATCAAAAGATTGGTAAGGATGGTGTAATAAAACATCATGCTGACTAATTATATCAAAAAGTATTTTTGCTTTGTCTAATTCTTTGATGTTAAGAGGTGGATTGTTTTCATAATAATCTTCCGGACTGCCAACTTTGGGGAAATCCATAAAATCTTTGAAATTATGGTACTTACCTCCTGCTACTTTATTTACATTTTTTAAGTCCAATTTCTTAGAGAACAACTCTAGCATATCTTGGGGCATTTCTGCATCATACACAAAACGGGTTGGTAAACCTTTTGAGCGTTGTTTGATGCTTTTTTGTATTTTATCCAAAAAAGTTACCGTATAATCTCGGTCGTCAGCATCAATGGTAAACTCAGCATCTCTAGTAATTTTTATAATATATGCTTTATAGGTATCGTAATCAAATTGCTGAAATATTCTACTCAGGTTCAGTTTAATAATATCTTCTAAGCAAATAATATAATTCTCATCCTCATTACTTGGCAACTGGTAAAACCGGTTCAAAATACCAACGGGAACTTCTATAATAGCATTTTTAGGTGCTAACTTGCCACTGCTATCAGCCAATCGCACTGCCAAATAAATAGAACGATCACGTAAATGCGGGGTATGCCTTAAATCATCAATAATGATGGGGAAAAGTAAGTTAATGATATTGCTTTTGAAATATTCTTTAACCTGCAACTTTTGTTCATCATTAATTTGACCATCATTCACCAAAAAAATCTTTTTTTCAGCCAACTTAGGCAAAATACTATTTTGATAGATTTTATTAAACCTATCTTGTAATATTTGTGTTTTGTATTGAATAGCCTCCAAAATCTCATCTGGGCTGTTTTGCACATCACTGATGGCTTTTTTCCCATTTACTCGTTGTACTCTTCTCAACTGGGCAACGCGTACCCTAAAAAATTCATCTAAATTAGAGGAAAAAATAGCTATAAACTTAATGCGCTCCATTAAGGGTGTTGCAGGATTTTCAGCCTCTTGGAGCACCCTTTCATTAAAATACAACCAACTTATTTCGCGATCCTTAAATAAATAGCCTTTATTATTCTTTATCATGTTTTTGCTACCTTGGTATTTTCTAGCTCAAATAAAATACAATATTGTACTATTTACAGCATAGCATTTGCACATTGAATTCCACAAATTCAAACATAACAATTATTTAATGAACAAAAATAAATCCAATTCTCCCTATTAAATCAAATACTCATGTAATCGAGTATGGAAGAATTTTATAAAAGAATTGCCCATTCAACAATATACAATAAAAACAAAAAGTCCAGTGAAAATAGATACTCTCACTGGACTTTTCTTAATAAAATATTTTCTGTTAAGCCTTATTTTCTTTCAAAAAAGGAACATTAACCCTTAATAAATAGTATGCTCCAAACAAAACAGTGGTAAAAAACAAATCTCCTTGCACGGAGTTTTTAAAGAAAGGCAAAGCAGAAATATAGCTTTGCATCAATCCATCTAAACTAACAGGGTAAAAAGTATTATCAGCTGTATATAAAAACACACAATTGGTTACTAAAAAAAATAAGATAGCTCCTAATAAAGAAGAACCAATGATAAAAGCGGGATTCTTTTTTCCACTTACGGCTATGCCTAAAACACTTACCAAAGCAGTACAAAAGTAAACTGGAATCATTCCAGCACCATACAAACCTAAAAACATATCGCTTATAAATAACGCTACCAAAGGCAATGCTACTGCCAAGTACCTATTTGCAATAAATACGCCTGCAAATAGTGCAATAGCGCCAATTGGTGTAAAATTAGGCGGGTGAGGTAAAAATCTGCAAATAGTAGCAATAACAATTAAACTTACTATGGTTAAAAATTTTCTATTCATTGTGGTTTTCATTAAATCAGAGTGCGAAAGTAACCGCATCCATTCATAAAAACAAAAACTAAAAAAATCAAATCTTCAACATATTGTCAATAAAAAGCAGTACCCATTCAAAAACCACCTTTTAATTAATAATATTTCCGTTGGACAATTTTTTTAAAAAAGTTTATATAAATTATACATATTGCAATTCAAATAAAGAAGAAAAAGGTATGAAAAAACAATTCCTATTTGCGGGTTTAACTTTCCTGATTGGCTCAATATCAGCAGTTAAAGCCCAAGCTCAACCAGCTAATACGGGACAAACAACACTAATTGAAAAGGTAACTGCTGCCCCTAATGAGTTAAAAATTAGTTATGAAAAGTATAAACTAGCCAATGGTTTAACACTATTCATTCACGAAGATCATTCTGATCCATTGGTGCATGTAGAAGTTACCTACCACGTAGGTTCAGCGCGCGAAGCTGCCGGAAAATCTGGATTTGCTCATTTATTTGAGCACATGTTATTCCAAGGCTCAGAACACGTAAAAGATGAAGAGCACTTTAAAATTGTACAAGCGGCTGGTGGACAAATGAATGGAAATACAACTAGGGATAGGACTACTTATTTTGAAACAGTACCTTCTAGTTACTTAGAAACTGCTTTGTGGTTAGAGGCAGACAGAATGGGATTCCTTTTGGATTCACTCACTACCAAAAAGTTTGAAGTACAACGCTCAACCGTAAAAAATGAAAAAGGTCAAAATGTTGATAATATACCTTATGGTAAAACAGATGAAATTCGTGACCAGAATATGTACCCAATGGGACACCCTTATAGCTGGCCAGTAATTGGTTACTTACGCGATTTAGACAACGCAACAATTGAAGATGTGAAAAACTTCTTTATGCGTTGGTATTCTCCTAATAATGCATCTTTAGTTATAAGTGGTGATGTAAATCCACAAGAGGCTATTAAATTAGTAGAAAAATACTTTGGTCCAATTCCGAGAGGTCCAGAAGTGCGCAAGCAACGTGTGGAGCCTTTTCGTTTAGCTGATAACAAATATGTTAATTATCCAGATAAAGTATTTTTTCCTTTAAATGAATTTACTTGGCCATCAGTACCTGCTAATCACCCTGATGAACCTGCATTGGATTTTTTAGGCGGAATTTTAAGCCAAGGCAAAAACTCTCTTTTCTACAAAAACTTTATCAAACCTGAAAAATTGGTTGAAGCAAATGGCTACAATTCAACTTCAGAATTAGCGGGTGAGTTTGTAATTGACTTAGTAACTTTTCCAGGTAGTGAAGAAGATGAGGAAAAACTATTGACTGCCACTTTAAATGAATTCAATACCAAAGGTGTTACAGATGATGATGTTGCAGCAGCTTACGCTCAGGTTGAAAATAGCTATATCAATGCTATGGAAAGCGTGCAAGGCCGCTCTTCATTACTTATGACGTATAACTATTTGCTCTATGGTAAATCGTATAACATAAATGATGATTTGGCTCGCTACAAAAAAGTAACCAAAGAAGATGTAATGCGCGTATTTAGAACTTATATTTTAAGCAGAAACTTTGTGAAAGTAAGGGTATTCCCTAAAGATTTGAATGCAGCAAACAAGCAAGAATATGTGCACAAAGATCCTGAAATGGAGAAAGGTACCAATGAGGCAGAATACAAAGGTTTGTCATACAATAAACCAAAAGACAATTTTGACAGAAGCATCAAACCAACACCACTCCCATTGAAAAATGTAATTGTTCCAACTTATTGGCAAAGTACTTTGCCTAACGGTATTAAAGTAATTGGAACGCGTTCTACAGAAACACCAGAAGTTTCTATTTCATTACGCATGAAAGGCGGAAATATGGTACTTGATCCAAGTAAATCTGGTTTAGCATCTCTAACAGCCAGTATGATGGGAGAGGCTACACAAAGTATGACAGGTGAGCAATTAGATGCGGCCACTAAAAAATTAGGAGGTGGGTTTGGCTTTGGTGCAGGTTTTAATGCTTCATTTGCTTCTTTAAGCTGCCAAAAGAAAGACCTTGATGCCATGTTGAAATTATTTGAAGATGCCTTACTGCACCCTAAATTCACAGCAGAAGATTTCAAACGTATTTCAAACCAAACTTATCAAAATGTAGAACAAAGCTTGCAAAATGCTTCTTATTCAGGCAATTTGGTGTTTGCAAAATTACTTTATGGAAAAGGAACCATACAAGGAGTTCCAGCAGGAGGTACTACAAAAACAATAAAAGGTTTATCAATAAAAGATGTACAATCATACTATGAAAAATATTATGCGCCAGATTTTGCTACCATAGTAGTTACAGGAGACATGAGCCAAGAAGAAGTATTGGCAAAATTAGGATTCTTAAAAGGTTGGGCTAAAAAGAATGTAGTTTTACCTACTTTAGGTGCAACAGCTAAAATTGAGCAAACCCAAATTTACTTAGTTGACAAATACAAAGCTCCTCAATCGCAAATATTCGTAGGGAATCCTGCTATTCCATTTGACTGGAATGGAAAGCATTACAAAGCTGGTTTAATGAATTTTATTCTTGGTGGAAACTTCAATAGCCGTTTAAACTTAAATTTACGTGAAGAGAAAGGCTTTACCTATGGAATATATAGTCAAGTAAGTGGAAATGATTTCAATGGTATTTGGGCTACTTCAGCAGGTGTTAGACAAAGTTCAACTGATAGTGCTGTTCGCGAAATTATATATGAAATTAAACGCTTACGTGAAAAAGGCATAGATGATGAGGAGCTAAACTTTATAAAAACCTCTATTGGACAAAGTGATGCACTAAGATATGAGTCTAATGGCGATAAGGCTGCTTTCTTAAGTGGTATTGTGGAAAGAAACTTACCAGCCGATTATCAAGCACAACAAAAAGCTATACTAAATGCTTTAACTAAAGAAGAAGTAAAAGCTTTAGCCAATGAAATCCTTAATCCTGATAAAATGGTGATAGTAGTAGTTGGCGACAGAGATAAAATTACTGAGCCTTTGAAAAAACTAGGTTACAAAGTAACTGAAGTAAAAGCAAACGACTAACCAGCTAACAGTAAGCACAAAAAAGGTTGCCTCAAAAAGGGCAACCTTTTTTGTTTATTATCATATTAATGCAATTACCCTCAGTTCGCCTATTACTAAAACATAAAACAATCAGAAAACAGCTCTTTTGAGAATTTGACAAGCTCACTCACTAAAAAACAATCCACATTGCGGTGAAAATTTGTGGGTATTTTATGCATATAAACTGCTTTCATTTGAATACTTTTGAGCGTTATAGGTTTTTTATATTATTAATCAATCTAAACAGCTTAAAATCTTAAAAATAGGTATTTTAAATTATATAAATGGCAGAAGATAGAATTATAGAAATCAACATTGAAGATGAAATGAAAACAGCCTACATTGATTATTCAATGTCGGTAATTGTTAGTCGTGCATTACCTGATGTACGAGATGGTTTAAAACCCGTTCATCGCAGGGTATTATATGGAATGACCGATTTAGGGCTTGCCTCTAACAGACCATATAAAAAGTCAGCACGTATAGTAGGTGAAGTTTTGGGTAAATACCATCCCCAT
>JANMIV010000519.1:0-5517 GCA_031375995.1 Bacteroidota bacterium | reverse complement strand
GGCAAATGCGATGAAAATGAACTGGTAGTATGCCCCATTCATAGGTATAAATACAATCCTAGAACGGGAAAAGGAAATGGCAACCAAGGCGATTATGTAGAAACCTACCCCACGGAACTACGCAGTGATGGCGTGTATGTTGGTTTAACAGTGAAATGGTGGAAGAAGTTTCTGTAAGTAATTGCTAAAAAAAACTTCCATTGCGAACACTACTTTTTCGTATCCTTTAACAAACTTATGGAGAAAAACGCTAAACTAAGCATTCCTATTGCCATACAAGTCCACATAAACCAAGGTTCTTCGTAAAAAGGTTTTGATTTTTTTTCCTTTACTTCTGTTGTCCTTAAGTCGAGCACAGGCTGTACTTTTACTTCGGGCAAGGGCGCGTTATTCAATTCATGCAAATGCGCTATATCATATATAGGTGCTTCCAACTTTTTATCGCCACATTGAATACTATAGCTTTCATTGGGTGCTAATTCTGCTACCAAATACTTTGGTTCTTGAAAGAACAAAATAGTATCTATTTCCAATTCTGGATTATCATTATTGGCTATTTCTATATAAAAATCTTGCTCCCATACAGCAATATCATATACTAAATTACTTTTGGAATCTAGGCTAAAAGCAGCCAATGTTTCTCTTCTTTCCACTGGCTTCTTTTTATATGTTTCGGTTGTTTTTTTATAAACTACAACTTGCCTATTAAAATAAGAGGGGTTATTGACCACCCATTTTATTTGATTGATTTGTTGTGCTTGCTTAAACTGAATGTGAATAGTACTTGTCTTTTTTATAGCATCATTCAAAACATGCACGGAATCAGGCTTTATAGGGTCTAAATCGTGCAACAGCAAATAGTTTCTATCGTACCCAATTGCGCTTATTGCGATTGGGGGCGATTGTTTATTGTCTATATTTAATTTTATATATTGATAATCGGTATTGGGGAAACTTATTTTTTGTAAAGTACTTGTTTCCGCATTATGACCTAAAGAAATGCGATTGGTATCAGTTAGCACAAACCAATCTTTTTTATTGTTACTGCCACTTAAAGTATAGTATTTGGTAATATTGGCATTTTTTACTTTGAGTATTATATAATTCCAAACCGCTAAACTACCTTTTTCAATAATAAATTCGCTGTTGTTGCTATTGCTATAAGTAAAGCTTTCAAAATTACTTGTTTCCTGTTGTAGGTTAAACTCATTTATTCTGTAAGGAACTTGCTTGTTTTTTGCATTGAGTATGCGTACATCGCTTAAACTGGGTTCAGCAAACTGCCTAAGTTCATTGGGTAAATGAATTAAATAAAATCCTTTTGCGCTTACTTTATCTAATTCTGCCTTATGGGTGGCTTGTTGCGCAACTGCAGTGTAGCCCAGCAACCCCAAAACAGCAATAAAAACACTAATTAACTTCTTCATGGGTGTTTGCTTTGGGCTCATCAATAATAATGGCTTTTATTTTTTGGTACATAAATGAAATAACTAGTAAAACGATTCCGAGTAAAATAAAAGCCAATATTTTTCCTCCTTCCGATACCTCGCGTATATCGTAAACGAATAACTTTAACAAAGTTAAACCTAGTAAATACAGTGCAGCAATACGCAAATGTTTAATTTGATTCTTAATTCCAAACCACAAGAAAATGAAAGCCAATATGCCCCATAAAACAGGTAAAAACACTTTAATGGTTTGCTTATATAAATGGCTATATACCTCGTCTGTAAAATTAGCTACCTCATTTGTACTTATTACAAAGGCTGGTAGTCTTAGTTTAAGTACATGCAGAATAACCTCGCTACTTGCAAAATAAGTAATTAAGACTACTAAACTCCAATACAACACTTTTCGCGATATGATATTGCTATCATCATTGTATTGCAATTTGTATAGAACAATGGCTTGATAAACCATGCAAATAGCCAATAAATAATGGAAAACAAAGGCCCAATTACTAGGTGCATTTAGCACCCACATTTCATGTACTGAATTTACAGTTCTATTGTATCCTATCTCATTAAAAGGTAAATTGTTTAGATACATTAAATACAAAAACAAATTAGCGAGCCCTAAAAACTGCACTGTTTTGGTATAGCTTGGTTTTTGTTGCCTAAGCATGAAGAATGCAGCTATACTGGTAAATAATAAGTGGTAAAAACCAACGATGCTGTGAACAGCAATAGGTACATTTAAATGCCTATTTAGCTGATAACTTAGCTCTAAGAATCCAGTAAAATAAAGTAGCAAGATGAACACCAAGTATTGTACTTTTAAATAAAAAGGGGAGTTGTAAGTAAACTCATACCAACTGATGCTGAATGTACCCTCTTTTTTAAGTAAAAAGATGCTAAAGTAAACACTCGCTCCCACAAACACATTGGTCAAAAATGCAGAATTCAGTAGTGTAGGCAAATCGTCTATTAAACCATATTGCAAATTCCAATCCATCAAAAGACTCACAAAAGCCAATAGATAGGTTATTACAGAGGTAATTCGGAATATTGGCATATTTGATTTTTGCCCAAGCCATAGTAATAAAGCACCTTCTGCTGCCCAAAATAAGGTAATATGGTTTCCTTGTAATTGTATTGGAGCTGCCAATGTTATAAAAGTAAGTGCCAAGCCAATTAAAACATACAATAAACGTTTATCGGCCTTGCTGTTTTTTATAATAAACCATGCCAACAGGCAGTTACTGGCTGCTAAAACCAATGTAAAAGCACCTTTCCATTCTGGTTTGTATTGGCTAAGCAAAGCAATGCCTGCCCCATAATACACAGCGGTATTGCTCAATAATATGCTAAAATCAACCGACTCAAAATGCTGTTTGAATTTAAGGTTGTAAGCAATATTCATAGCTATAAATATTACATAGAAAGCCGTTGCAAAAACCAGCGCGTTTACAAGAAATTCTGGATGATTGGTCAGTCCTTTATTCAGCAACCAAGCTAAATAAAGTAAAACAGTAAAAACATAGGTAATAACATTTACCAGTGTCCATTTTCTAATAAATGCAAGTATGAGCATACCTAAATCCAGTATAATAATATAGGTAAACAATACCACATAGTTACCACTACCTGTGCTCACAATAAATGGCGTAGCAAAACCCCCAATAATGGAAAGAACAGCCAATTCCTGTCTGTCGTACCCAATAGAAATAAATACACTAAATGCCGTTATAACAAGCATAATAGCAAAGGCTATTGTTTGACTAAACAACTGGTACTCTTGAAAAGCCAAACCAATGGTAAAATAAAAAGTGGTAATTCCTCCCGCTACCAAAACCGTGCTGAATGCCGTAAAATCTGTCCTCAATTTATGGGCAACACCCAAAATAATTCCTCCTGCTAAAACACCTATTCCAACTCTGGCTACTTCATTTATCCAATTTTGGTCAATGGCATATTTTACAAAAAAAGCAATGCCCAAAACCAAAATAGCTATGCCTATTTTACTAATTAAGTTTTCTCCAATAAACTTTTCCCAATCGTTGTTTTTGTCTATTTTCTCATACCAAGTTTTTTCAATAATTGGTTCTTCGTTTTCCTGCTCAATACCCTCCGTGGCAAATAAGTTGATAGGCTCTTCATTTGGCTCTGTTTCTTCAATTGGTTCAGTTCTTGACTCATTTATTGTAGCTATAACTGCATTTAATTCTTGTTCAAATGCCAGTTGTTGTTCTTCAATAGTTGGAGCAATTGCCTCTTCTACTGGTTTTATTGGCATTTCAGCCTTCTGAGTTATATCTTCCTTTGTAATTGCATAGCTTGTCTTTTCCTTCTCTTCTCTCGGCTTCTCAGCCGATTTTTTTAATTGTTCTAAAGTAAATGAAATCTCGTAAAGCTTACTATTAATTGCTCCTAACTTATTTTTCAAATAAGAAAAAAAACTTGCAATCAACCCAATTGCCAAAAACAACAAAAAAATCTCCATGACTAATACCTTTTCACAACAATAACATATTTCATGCAAATTATAAATGGGTTATAAATGGATTAGCAATAAAAATAGCTTTTACAGTTCCTTTTTTTATTGTTTTAAATAAAAGGTAGCCTCCCCCATAGGAAAAGTATCCCACCCGTCAATTAATCTAATTTCAGCAGTAAACATTCCTTTTTCTTGAATTGGTTTCACCCATAATTCTATTGTTTTCAAGTTTGGACTATCTTCATTGTTAATTTGCCCAATTTCTCCGCAACGGATAATAAAAGAGATACCACTAATAGACGAGGCAACTTTGTTTTTAACCACTTGGGCATCATTAAACTTAGCGTTACCAATTGAACCACTTACCGTTTTATTTGCATTTACATGTAAAACTAATAGAGTATTGCTTTTAATAAAATGGTATTTCATCCACCTTATTTTAGTTCTAAAAGTAATCGGTGTGTTTTGCGTTTCCCAATTTCCAATTAATTCATTAGGGGTTTGATTTAAATTGGTTTTGCAATTAGTCAATAAAAATAGTGTCATTAATACCAAAATGCCTTTGGCCATGTGCTTAATTTTTGTTTTCATTTTGTGTTTTTGTTTATGAGCACAAAAATAGAATGACTACATATTTTGATTGATTAACTTGGGTTAAGAACGGGTTTTTGTAAAACGTTTCCTCATTCGGCTTAATGATTCAGGCTGAATACCAACATAAGAAGCAATTAAATATTGTGGAATGCGCTGGCTTAAACTTGCATAATTAGCAATAAAGTGCTTATACCTTTCTTCTTCATTTTGCATGTATATAGATAATAATTGCGTTACCATTACATCAAACCTATGTTCTATGATTATTCTGCCTAGCAAATTACCATGTTGAGTAGTGTTAAAAATATGTTGTACAGATGGGTAGTCAATTATCAGAAGTTCGCAATCTTCAATTGCTTGAATGTTTTGAATAGATTTTGTTTTGTTGTTAAAACTTTGGTAATCAGCAATAAATTCGCCCTCCTCTGCAAATTCAAAGGTTGCTTCATTGTTGTTTTTAATTACATAATATCTTACCAACTTTATTAATAAAACCAATATGCGTGTTTACATTTCCTTCTTCTAAAAAGTACTTCCCTTTAGTAAGTTTTGTAATTTTAAAATACTCTTTTACCAATTCCTCTTCCTCTTTTATTAAAGGTGTTATACTGTTCAGTAGCTTTAATAATTCGTTATGCATAGTCGCCCAATTTGAATATTGATTTGTTTGTACAAAAGTACAATTCCTTTAGTAAAAGCAAGAAATTTAGAATCACATTCAAAACAAGTTTTGTAATTTCAATTAAGTAAACAATATTGCATTTTTTATTTATATATGAAATCAGATATAGAAATTGCACGCGAAGTGAAACTTCAGCCTATTCAAAAAATTGCTTCCAATATTGGAATCCACGAGGATCAAATAGAACAGTATGGGAAATACAAAGCAAAAGTTACTTTTGATTTTGATGAGCAGAAAATAGCGCAAAGCAACCTGATTTTAGTTACAGCAACTACACCCAATAAAAGTGGAAGTGGAAAAACAAC
>JANMIV010000517.1:0-1289 GCA_031375995.1 Bacteroidota bacterium | reverse complement strand
ATTTGTTTGATGAGTTTGTTAAAATAATGAATTAAAGTAACAATATAAAATATGAGCGCAATTGTAGAGATTAAAGCAAGACAAATTCTTGATTCAAGAGGAAACCCAACAGTAGAGGTTGACGTAACAACAGAAGATGGTGCTATGGGCAGAGCTGCTGTTCCAAGTGGTGCTTCAACAGGAGCCCATGAAGCGGTGGAGTTGCGTGATGGTGATGCAAGTGTATATTTAGGCAAAGGAGTTTTAAAGGCCGTTGAGAATATAAATGGTAAAATTGCAGATGCTTTGTTAGGGGTTGATGCTTTTGAACAAAACAATATAGATGCAGCCATGATTGCCCTTGATGGTACTGAAAACAAGGCTAATTTAGGAGCCAATGCTATTTTAGCAGTTTCTTTGGCTTGCGCCAAGGCCGCAGCTGTGGAAGCAAATATGCCATTATACAGATATGTGGGTGGTGTAAATGCAAACACTTTACCTATCCCTATGATGAATATTGTAAATGGCGGTTCTCATGCCGACAATTCAATTGATTTTCAGGAATTTATGATTATGCCAGTTGGAGCAGATAGCTTTGGCCGTGCACTACAAATGGGAACAGAAGTATTTCATCATTTAAAATCGGTACTAAAATCAAAAGGATACTCTACCAATGTAGGCGATGAAGGTGGTTTTGCTCCCAATATCAAATCAAACGAAGAGGCAATTGAAACTGTTTTAACTGCAATAGAAAAGGCTGGTTTTAAACCAGGTGAGGATATATATATTGCGATGGATGCGGCTACTACCGAATTCTACGATGAAAAAACAGGTATTTATACCTTTAAAAAGTCAGATGGTAAACAAATGACATCTTCAGAAATGGTAAATTATTGGAAAACATGGTGCGAAAAGTACCCAATTATTTCAATTGAAGATGGCTTGGCTGAGGATGACTGGGCTGGTTGGGCAGAGTTAACCAAAGTATTGGGAAGTAAGGTACAATTGGTGGGCGATGATTTATTTGTTACCAATACCAAGCGTTTAGCCGATGGCATTAAAAAAGGGGTAGCCAACTCTATTTTGGTAAAAGTAAACCAAATAGGCAGTCTAACAGAAACAATAGATGCAGTAAACTTAGCCACCCGTAATTCATATACCAATATTATGAGTCATAGAAGCGGAGAAACAGAAGATACTACCATAGCTGATTTAGCAGTAGCTTTAAATAGCGGACAAATTAAAACAGGTTCTGCTAGCAGAACAGATAGAATTGCTAAATACAACCAGTTATTGCGTATTGAAGAAGA
>JANMIV010000479.1:0-2218 GCA_031375995.1 Bacteroidota bacterium | reverse complement strand
GCAATGTATTGTACGCACATGAAAGCGATGAAGTACTTTTTGCCGAAAGTGCAGACCAAAAAGAATACTTTTGGAAGCTACGCAGAAGCATAGGAGAGGCTACCAAGCACAACAATACTTACAAAGAAGAAGATACCGTGGTGCCACGTGCTGAATTGCCAAAACTATTTAAAGGCGTAAAGGAAATTGGCAATAAATATAAATTTAGAACCATTTGCTACGGACATGCAGGCGATGGAAACTTACACGTAAACATTCTAAAAGACGATTTGAGTGATGATTACTGGCAAAACAATATTACACCAGGCATAGTAGAAATATTTGAACTGTGCAAACAACTAGGCGGCACTATTAGTGGCGAGCATGGCATTGGTTATGTACAAAAACAATTTATGCCCATTATGTTTAGCCAAAACCACCTAGCACTCATGCACCAAATAAAACTCGCTTTTGACCCCAACCAAATTCTAAACCCAGGGAAAATGTATCCACTAGAGAAGAGTTAATATACATTTTTTTTGTGACATAGGAGTAGCATACATTGTATTTTACTTATTAGCAACATCACTATCCTTAGTGTTCGCTTGAAGCGGTACAAAGGATTTCTAATGAATACAAGTGTATCCAACACCTGTAACCTCAGATCGATTATAAATTTTGTAAAGGCCACCCAATTTTTTGTAATAAAGTACTAGTATATATACCTACGTAAAAGGATAATACTTAAATCTTTACTACCCCCAGTTTTCAGTGATTTTTTGTTTTCAAGGTTTTCAGTGATTTATCAAAGGAGAATTGCCCCCACTTTTGTACTTGTAATATCAGATATACAAATTGTATTTAAAGTGGAGTTCAGCAACCACTTAAAAAACGGGTTTACTTACAGGAACATTCACTGTAAGGGCGTATTCTGAAAAGCCTTATGAGTAGGAAAAGTAATAATCAAATTTCTTGTTTGGGCCCAATAAGAAATAAAAATGAGCAGTTCAATAACCAAACCATTCAAATAGAAAATGTACATGGAATGTAAATTCCAATAAAAAGACAAAACATACAATTTATAGATTGGATGAAATGGAAAATGCAACTGGCAAAATGAGCATTGCAGCGCAAAAAAAATTGGCAATGCAATTTTAGTGGAGCAGAGCCCACTTCAATAAACGACCTGCCTATACAGGGATTTTAAAATAGGGGAGAAATCCGAAAAGCCTTATGAGTAGGAAAAAATTAAAAAAATTATGTCAGAATATAAAGGAACCTTTTCGGTTAAAAATAATACAGGTGGTACTATTACCAATGTTGTAGTTACACACGCAACAACTGATTGGCCTACAAGTACAATCAATCCACCAAGTATGATAAATGGTCAAACAGTTGGGGGAGGCTCAGTAATAACTAGCTCAGGAAATAAAGATAGATGGTCTGTAGCTTTTATAAATGGAAGCAACCAGCTAAGAACTGGATACGAGAATTGTGGGTTTGAAAGTGAAGACAACGGTGGAAATGTTACTATTGTTCTCAACAGTGAAGAGTTTGACGTTGATATGCCAAAATCTTCTAGTTGCACAGATAATGATTACCAACAAAGCTAATAGTATCTATCTTGCTGTCATTATAAATTTTCAAGATTACGAAGATTAAAATGGATACATGAATATAGCATTCCCATAAGTCTTTAGTTTACTTTATTTAAGTAGTAAAGAATACTTATGACTTATGGGATGTTTTTTAGCTAATATTTTATAAATATAAGCCGTTTAAAGTTTTGCACTCATAAAGTAGATATGAAAAAAATAGATCCAACGCTTTTGAAAAAAGCAGTAAACTTTTCTAACGCAGTTATTAAACATGCGTCAGATGGTTTTGAAAGATTATCTGAAGATCAATACTTGGTTCGCTTGTCTGTATGCGAGGGAAATGATACGGAGCCTGCATGTGAAGTTTATAATTCTGAAAATGCACAATGTAGGGATTGGAGTTGTGGCTGCTCAATCAAAAAGAAGGCGTATTGGCGATCTGAAGATTGTCCGAGAGGACTATGGCCAAGTGTTTCAATACCAGAGGATACAAATAACCAGCAGCAATAAGTCAGTCAAGTTTTTTGATAGATGAAGATATGCTATCAGTTAAATCACTATACCACTCTCCTTAGTGTTAGCTTTTGTGGCACTAAGGATTTTTAATGAATACAAGTGTCTTTGGCACCTACAAATGCAAC
>JANMIV010000446.1:0-2266 GCA_031375995.1 Bacteroidota bacterium | reverse complement strand
ATTTTAAAAACAGGTGTTTATACGTTTCTTATTCATTAATACACCAGTTGTATTCAAATATTATTGACATAAGTATATTACAAAAAACAGGCACAGTCTATAAATAAACTGTGCCTATTTTTTGTAATTGCTTACCTTGTTAAGTAAAAAATATACTATTTCTTTTTACTATTTGCCAATGTAAATAATTTAATGATTTTATTCAAGGCTTGGGCCTTAGTAATAGGAGAAACTGTTTCTGGCTCATTAACAGGCTGGCCAAAAATAAAACTATAATCACTTCCACCATTGGTAGCATTGCCATGGCAACCCATGCAGCCTCCCATTAAATACTTGCCATTGTTATACGCATTGTAAGCAATAGTACCTTTGTTATCTTTAAAATCAGTAATAGTACCATTAAACGGGCCGGCAAATGCTCCACTGAATTTTTGCAATACATAATCAGATTCTACCACACTATTGGCTTGGTAATAAGTTGATGAATCATTACCAGTATAATTAATACCAGGCCTTTTATTGATAGGCTTATACTGTACATTGATTAATTTGTAATTTAGCCATACAGATGCCCCTAAACTATTTTGTTTGTTATATACACTAATAGCAGCATGGGCACTTGTATTAGCACTTATTATATCAGCAGGAATTGCATTTATTCTTTTATTGATGCGTACAGTACCTTGAGGCAATCCTGTTAAACCGGTAGTGTTTTGATAATAAATACTTTTACCAGGTTTTGCATTGGCTTGCATAGGTGTAAATTTCATACCTTGAGTTGGTGTAGCATTGGTAACTTTAAAATTAGGACATAAAGCAGGAGAATCAATATTGTTTATAATTGTTCCCTCTGCATTTTCCACGGGCTGCCCTGTTGTGGTTTGTATATTATCTGTTTGCTCAAAAGTAGCATATATAAAATAAGGTGCAGTTGGGGTTTTGTGAATAATATGCAATGCTACCATGCCAAATACTGCATCAATATAGGCTGGCTTCCCTGCTTTATTTGTATAATAACGTACTTTATTTGTATAAAAACGTCCACTTGTTCGCTCTGCAGTTGTTAATCTGCGCCAAGCGGTTTTTATTTCAATAGTACCAAATGGAAGACTCACCAAGGAATCGCCAGCATAAGCAGGTGGAGGAGTATTGCTCTTGGTTGTAATATAGTTTTGTGTCTTGGTTTTAGCGGCTTTAAATGCAGTTCCGCCAGCATACCAATTGTTTTTTGCAGCATATGCATATTCTGCTTTATTGGCTTTAGCCAAAAAAAGAATCATATTGCTATCTTTAACACCCGCTCCTGCATACATATTGGCCAAACCAATTTCACTCTTCTCGTCAAGATTAATCCAAGGCGTATTTGTTGATGCTGCTGCAAATGGTTGCACCTGTCCATCTATAGTACCCGTATTAGTTGGATTATAATTATATTGGACTTTAAAATTGTCATTGTATCCATAATCTGGTGATGAGGGATTGTATCCATGAGGTGGCCTATTATTACCAGGGTAAATTTCTACCTTATGCCTAAAAGTATGCCAAACCAAAGGCACTCCATATGGATTACTGCCAAATAATAAAGTATTATCGGCAGAATCGCGGTAACCAACTTTTGCTGGCCAGTTAAGTGCAATAAATTCTTGCCAAGCAAAAAGAGCTGCTTGTGTTAAAGTGGCTTTAGAAGCAGAATCGCCATTAGTGAAAATATCTTTAGGCACAGTAGGACTGATTGAAGGACTTGGAATTAAAGAGTCTTCCTGACTTGCTTCTTCCTTTTTTGTGGATGCACTAAAAGAGTAAAATACATAAAAAAGGGCAACTAAAGAAAGCATGTAGATGCTTTTCTTGAAAATAGACTTTGTAGTGGTGGTTTTCATAATGGGTTTGGGTTAAAGAGAAAATAATTTAATTATTGGCAAATATGTAGCAAGTAAAACTTACATTTTAGGGTATAAACACCCTATTTTAAAAACAGGTGTTTATACCCTAAAACCATATAAAGGTAAATCAGCTAATTACAGCAACAGGACTTATTTTGTGTATAAGTAATACATAATCAACTGTTTTGAGAAGTTTCAATTAAATCAAATTTTTTTATAGTCCCTTTATTGGCAAAAACTATTAGCATAAAAAAAGCTGCTTATGGTGTAAGCGGCTTTTTATGATATATTCTAAAATTTAACTAAGCGTCAATTTTAGCATATTTAGCATTGGCTTCAATAAATTCTCTTCGTGGTGGAACTTCATCACCCATTAGCATACT
>JANMIV010000385.1:0-8151 GCA_031375995.1 Bacteroidota bacterium | reverse complement strand
TTTTTAAAATTACCCAACAGGAGAGTGTGGTAGATTTGGGAACTATAAAATTGGTATCTAGTTCAAAAAGTTTGAACGAAATAGAAATTACCAGCGAAAAAGTAGATTTCAGCAATCAGCTTGATAAGAAAACGTACAATGTAGGAAAAAACATTACCAATATTGGTGGTTCTGCTACCGATATTTTACAAAACATACCTTCGGTAAATGTAGATATTGATGGCAAAGTAAGTTTACGAGGAAGCGAGAATGTAACCATATTAATTGATGGTAAACCAAGTACCCTAACAGGAGCAAATAGACAAGCAATATTACAGCAATTACCAGCAAGTGCCATAAGTGAAGTGGAAGTAATTACCAATCCTTCTGCCAAATATGATGCCGATGGAATGGCAGGAATTATCAATATAAAAACAAAGAAAGATAAACTAAAGGGTTTTAATGCCAATACCCAAGCTACAGTGGGTACCAACGATAAATACTCATTCAATTTGGGTATAAATAATAGAACCAGTAAATACAATTTGTTTGCCAATTATTCTTTTAGGCATGAAAGAAGAGATTTTTTTGGAAGAGGGGAGCAAATTAATTATTTCGATACCATTAACAACTCCTTTAAAAGTAAATCAGACGGATATACTATTAATGACTTCCATACAGGGAGGGTAGGCGCAGACTTTTACTTGAATAATTACAATACACTCAGCGTTTCAGGAGGCATTAGCAGCAATGTAACAGCAAAGCCAGAAGCTATTCAATTTGATTATTTCAACAATAAAGCATTACCGGTATCTAATTTTGGTAGAAACAACTCTTCAAGTGAAGATAATTTAACTTTTGATGCAGCAGTAGATTATAAAAAAACAAGTAAAAAAAACAAATCTGAATTGACGGCTAGTGCCAGTTTGAGTAATAATGAAAAAAATGCAACAGACGATTTTCGCAATCCGACACCAATCCCTTTGCAGCGAAACAGAAACACCAATAACTTTACCACTTTTGTAGCCCAAGTAGATTACCAAATGCCTCTAAAATTTGGCAAATGGGACAATGGACTAAAAACCACCAATCGCTTAATAGACAATAACCAATTAGGAACACGACTAAACTCTTTCTCCAATGAGTTTGATGTAGATGCTAAAATAAGCAATCGTTTTATTTATACAGAGCAAGTAAATGCCGCCTATACCATGTTTAGTTCCAAGAAAGGGAAATTTGATTTTCAAGCGGGTGTTAGAGCGGAGTTGACTTTGGTAGAGGGAAACTCCAAAACGAGTAATACCATATTCAATAGAGACTATTTGAACTTTTTCCCCAGTGCTTATGTAAAATATGCACTTAGCAAAACCAAAGATATACAAATAGGCTATAGCCGAAGGGTAAACAGACCTGGAATGGAATCATTGAATCCATTTGTTGATTACAGTGATTCTATTAATTTACGGAAAGGCAATCCAGCCATTAATCCTGAATACATACATAGTACAGAATTAAATTACGCTGCACAGTATGGAAAACTAAATTTTAGTACTACACTTTATTACCGTTATACTGATAATATGATATCGCGGTTACGGGTGGTAGACGTGCAAACAGGGCAATCAACCATGACTTTTTACAATTTTAGCTCTTCGCAAAATACAGGATTAGAAGCCATTATACGTTACACATTTACCAAATTGGGTTCTATTATGTTAAGCGGGAATTGGTTTAGAAATGTGGTGGACGGAAACAATGTATTAAGCGATTTACAATCGGAAATAACCAGTTGGAATGCACGATTTACTTATAGTTTGCCTTTGCCTAAAGGCTTTTTCTTTCAGGCAAATGGCATGTATATGGCACCTATGCGCAATGGACAAAATACCATCAGTGGTATGAATGGGGTGGATTGCGGTTTAAGAAAAGACTTTATGAAAGGCAAATTGCAATTAGGACTTAATGTGACGGATATTTTCGACATAAGGCAGTTCAATGTAAGGCAAGATGGAAGCAATTTTATCTATGAAGGAATGCGAAAACGCGAAACACAAATAGCCACCTTTTCGCTTAGTTATCGTTTTGGTAGCAATGAAAATCCATTTACTAAGAAAAAGCCAACAACTAGCCCTGCTATGGAAAATATGGATGTAGGTTTTTAATGGAATAAGAAAATTTTAATAATAAGTCTTTTGCGTAAAACCTATATTTACAACCTAAAACTTTCAATAAAGGAATGAAACAATTCATCATAGCATTAATTTGCTTTCTTACTTTAAGCAGTTTCTCAATTCAACAGAAGGAACACCCAACATTAACCAAAATGAAGGCCAATTACTACCTTTATTTAGATAATGGATTTGAGCAAATAGACTTATACAAAACAATTGAAGCAAAAAAAAGCTTTTTCAAGTTAGGCACTCCGCGTTTGGTTTTAGCACCTAAAATTGGCCCTTTTGCACGCAAAAATGTAATTGTAGGTTTTTCTTTATTGCTTACTAACTCAAACCCAATGGCAGCTTCGGAGAAAACAAAGAATACATTTAGTATTTCGGGTAATTTTTTTAACAAAGAGGCTTGCACAGCTATTGGTAAACTGGCTAGTGAAAGCGTACTTACTTTTACAGAAATTAATTTAACCACTACCGATTTAGATGGCCCTAATTTAAAAGGTGTAAGACCAAAAAAAATAGGACAGTTGCCTATTGGCTTTACTGTTTATGTACTTGATTAGTTCCAAACCTTAGTACCTTCGGTACAATTGGTGCAAATATCTATCTCTTTGCGGCTTTTTAAAATAGCTCGTCTAAAATTATTGTATTGAGTACCTTGCCAAACTTCCTTGAAACTATCTCTGCTCACATTTCCAAAACGGTGTGTTGCATCTTTATCAAAACAACAAGGTACCACCAAACCATCCCATGTAATTACACTTCCACGCCACATGCGCCAACATTGGTTGAGTAGTTTATTCTTTATTTCGTAGCCTTTTTCGGTTTTGGTATATCTGCTTAAGTCTTCGTTTTCTGGAATAAAAGCATCACTAGTCTGGTAGTCATAAATTTGGGCTGTTTTTATGCCCAACTCATCTACCCCAATTTCCTTAGCCAGTTTTTTTATTTCAGGTATCTGTTGCTCATTGTGCTTAAAAGCAATGAATTGCCATATAATATGAGGCGTGTTAGAACCCAATTCTTTTTTCCATTTCAGCAAATTTTGCGTACCCTCAATTACCTTTTCTATTTTACCTCCTATACGGTATTTTCCATAAGTGTCTTGGGTGGTGCCGTCAATTGAAATAATCAGTCTGTCTAAGCCTGATTGAACAGTAGCTTTTGCCATTTCATCAGTAAAGTAATGCGCATTGCTGCTGGTGGCAGTATAAATATTTTTAGCAGCAGCATATTTCACAAATTCTAAAAAGCTTTTATTTAAAAAAGGCTCCCCTTGAAAGTATAAAATAAGCCATACCAATTCTGGATGAATTTCGTCAATAATTTTCCGATATAAGTTCAAATCAAGCATACCCGTATCTCGGGTAAATTCCCTTAAACCGCTAGGGCATTGAGGACAACGCAAATTACAACTAGTTGTAGGTTCTATTTCCATGCTCAGAGGCATTCCCCATTGCACAGGTCTTTTTATGGTTTTTGAAAGATAATAACTACTGAACAATTTAACAGCATTGAGCATACGCTTGCCATTTAGTTTTGAGAGTAAGTTTATGCCATCCGTTATATTTCTATTCATTTAATGAGGCAAACATAAGTAAAATATAGCTAAGCTTAAAAGTATAATCATTTATTAAGCATACCATATGTGCAGATAGTATCTAATGCAACAAAATGCCTAACATGTCAGCCATTTTTCAATTTTTACCTGTCCGTTGTAATTTAATGCAAAAACCCTATCAACTGACAACTGTCAACCAACAACTATCAACTAACAACCATCAACTATCAACCAAAAAGAAAACTCAGCATTTCTTCAATTTTGCCTACTTCAATAATTTTAATGGCTGTTTTCTTAGGTAGTTTATTAAATTTAGATAGGTAAATGGTAGTAAAACCTAGTTTTTCTGCTTCGCTTAAGCGTTGCTCAATCCGGTTTACAGCGCGTATTTCCCCACTTAATCCTACCTCACCTACAAAACAAATTTTACTGTCAATAGCCACATTTTCGTAGCTAGAAACTATAGATGCTACTATACTTAAATCTATCCCTGGATCTTCCACCCGCAAACCACCTGCTATATTGATAAATACATCTTGCATGCCCATACGCAAACCACATTTCTTTTCTAAAATAGCCAAAAGCATATTCAGCCGTTTGGTATCGTAACCGTTACTATTGCGCTGTGGAGTGCCATACACGGCTTGGCTTACCAAAGCCTGTGTTTCTATAAGTAAAGGGCGCATACCTTCTATGGTAGCCGCAATACTTACCCCACTCAAAGCTTCATCACGCTGACTAATCAATATTTCCGATGGATTAGAAACCTCACGTAATCCGCCATTTTGCATTTCGTATATTCCTATTTCGCTAGTGCTGCCAAAACGATTCTTAGTAGTACGCAGAATTCTATAAACATGGTGTCGGTCTCCTTCAAACTGTAAAACGGTATCAACCATGTGTTCCAATAGTTTTGGCCCAGCTATGGTGCCATCCTTGGTTATATGTCCAATTAAAAATATGGGTGTCCCTGTTTCCTTCGCAAAGCGAATCATATCACTGGCGGTTTCCTTTATTTGCGAAATACTGCCAGGGGTTGCATCTATCAATTCACTATGTAAAGTTTGTATTGAATCTACAATTACCACATCTGGCTGCAATTCCTGCAAAGCCTTACCAATTTTTTGGGTAGATGTTTCTGTAAATAAGTAGCAGTTTTCATTGCTAAAAGGCAAGCGTTCTGCACGCATTTTTATTTGCGTATCACTTTCTTCCCCACTAATATACAATACTTTTAAATTGGAGAACTGCAATGCTATTTGTAGCAATAAAGTAGATTTTCCAATACCCGGTTCTCCACCAATTAAAATAACCGATCCTGGTACCAATCCTCCACCTAATACCCTGCTTATTTCACCATCTTTCAAAACAATGCGGATATCGTTTTTTTGCTCAACCTGCATGATAGGAACTGGTTTTAGTGCGCGGGTATTACCCGTTTCTTTCCAAGTGCTTTTATAATCCGTTTTTTCTTTGTGAATTACTTCTTCTATGTAAGTGTTCCACTCCCCGCAACTCGGACATTTTCCTATCCATTTATTGGCCGAAGCGCCACAGTTTTTACAAAAGAAAGAAGTTGATGTTTTTGCCATATTGTTTGCATGCGGCTAATGATAGCCTTATTGTATAAAAGTATTCAATACTAAATAAAGTAAATGAATAGTACTTTAAAAAAATGCATTTGTTTTAAACATGAAAATAAAATAAAGAAACACAACTAGTTAGTTAGTATATGTTTTGGTGTAAGATGATAATAAATAAGTTTCAAAATTTATTAATTAAACTTTTTATTATATTTTGTGCTGCTTTTAAAACCATGAAGAATTACTCCATTAAATTATTTGTTTTTGTGCTTTGCATATTTGTTGTGCTTATAAGCCAAGGGCAAAATAAAGAAAAAATAGATAGTTTAGAGTCTCTCCTTCCTTTTGCAAAAGAAAGCCAAAAGGTAGATATTTTTGTGGATTTGGCAGAAACGCTTCGCAGCCATGATACTGTTAAATCTCTCAATTACTCAGAGCAGGCATTAAGTTTATCCAATAAATTGGGTTATGATAAAGGTGCTGCAGGAGCTAATATTGTTTTAGGCTTGTTGGAACGTGATAAGGCCAATTATGCCAAAACTAAAATGCATTACTTATTTGCATTGTCTTTGGCATTAAGGTCAAAAGATTTGGTAACCATTGCCAAGGCGTACCAAAGTATGGGTAATTTGTACTTTATTCAGAATGACTATGCCAAGGCTATGCGTTATTATTTGGGAGCATTGAGCACAGGAGAAAAGGCAAACAATATGCAACGAGTAGCAAATGCTTCCAAGCAAATTGGTTATATATGTTTAATTTTAGCTGATACCGCAAAAGCGGAATCTTATTATAATAAAGCGCATAACATATATATACAATTAGGAGATGATATTGGATTAGCAAATTGTGAACATGACCTTGCAACCATAAATAGGTTTAAAGGAAATAACTTTAAAGCTTTATCTCTTTACAGTAAGGCCCTTGACACCTATAAGAAATACGGTATGGAAAGGGAAATGTCTGCCGTACTAAACAATATAGGTATTATTTATGGTCGGGAACTCAACAATGCTAAAAAGGCTATAACATTCTACCACCAAGCCTATTTAATTGATAGTAGATTGGGGATTATGAGTGACTTGGTTGTTTCAATGCGGAACATGTCTTCTATTTATTTAGTGTCAGAACAGTACGATAGTACTATATTTTATGGGTTACAAGCAGTGAAAATTGCCAAGGAAAACAAGTTCAAAGAAACGTATGGAGAAGTTTGTGAAGTATTGTCTGTGGCCTACGAGAAAAAGGGCGATTCAAAGAATGCACTCTATTACATGAATGAGTATAAGGCTAATATAGTACTAGATGCTGCCAAAGGAGCGGAAATAGAAAATATTCATTCTGGATATATCAAAGCAAAACAAAATGAAACAATCAAAAACCTAAATAAGGAGAATAACAGTAACAAAGAGATTCTTAATAATCAAAACATAAGTGTGCAAAGAAAAAATGTTATTTTAATAGCATTGATCCTATTTATAGTTTTCCTTGTACTTATAGTTATACTTATATTTTATTTTGCCGGACAGCACAAAGCAAGAAAAAAATTAGAGCTAACGTCAGCCGCTAAAAGCAATATTCTAAATAGAATTAGCCATGAGTTGCGCACGCCTTTAGGTTCGTTAATGAATTACAGTTATTTAGCCAACGACAGTAAAAATATCAATGAATTACGTAATTACTTAAATGGCATTAGAGCTACAGGGAATGAGTTATTGTTTAGCATGAACAATATTGTAAGTTATATGCAAATTGATTCAAAAAGCGATGAAGCCGTGGAGTCAACATTTAACTTAATAGAAATGCTACAAAGCATATTTACCCCTTTTGATGCCATGTGCAAACAAAAAGGCTTGTTTTTTACGCAGCTCATATCGCCAGATTTGCCACATTTTGTAGTTTCAGATAAACTTAAAGTAGCCACTATTATACAAAACTTATTAAGCAATGCCTTTAATGCCAGTTACCAAGGAGTAATAAAAATAGAAATTAAGCTCATAGAAAGCTCTACTTTACAACATGAAAAGTTTGCCACCATACAAATACAGGTAAGTGATGAGGGTAGAGGGCTAAAAGGAAAAAAATTAAAGGATTTAGATTTACCTTTTGTGAAAAATGATAACATAAGCAGAGGGTTTGGCTTGGGATTGTTTATTGTTAAAAAATTTGCTGAAAAACTAAATGCTAAGTTCGAGCTAGTTGATAATTTAAATGTGGGTGCTACTGCCACTCTTAGACTTAACTTATTGCTTGATGAACAAAAAGCACTTAACACAGCAGATAAACCGCTGACAAAAAAGCCAGAAGAAATTAGAATATTGCTAGTAGAGGATGATGATGTAAACAATTTTACTTTAGGCAAAATTTTAACCAACCATGGTTTTTCAATAGTAAGTGCCAATTATGGCAAATTAGCCATGTCTAATCTATTGGAAAAAACATTTGATATGGTATTGATTGATGCAGAACTGCCTGATATGACAGGAATTGAATTGTCAAAACATATTAGGTACAATGATGAGTTTTCTTTGGATAAGGATATTCCCATTATATTATTATCAGCCAATGCAGAGCCTATAGAGATAAAGGAAAGTTTAAATGTGGGCATAAATGAATACATGACCAAGCCCATCAATAAAGATTTGCTAATAAGTAAGATAATGGAGTTTGTTGGTTAATTTAAAAATTTCAGCAAAATTTGATACTGCTTAGCTAGTTTTATTTAAATAAAATAGCATATTTGCCCACACTTTTTTAAAAAATATAAAAATGTCAGTTTTAGTAAATAAAGATTCAAAAGTAATTGTACAAGGTTTTACAGGGAGCGAAGGTTCTTTTCACGCGCAACAAATGATAG
>JANMIV010000348.1:0-4750 GCA_031375995.1 Bacteroidota bacterium | reverse complement strand
TTATATTCTTTTATATATAGCAAATGTTAGGGATTATATTTACAATTACAATAGGTATAAATACCTGTTTTATCTAGCTTAGGAGATGCCCTGCGGAACATCCCGAAGAGCGGATATTATTGGAGAAAATTTGAAATCGATACGTGAAATATTGGAAGGTGTTGTTATTAATTCTTTGAACAATGTTCCCAATCTTATTGAAAAAGTAAACAGTTTAATATCTATCTTCAATTGATAATTATAGTAATCTGATAAACAAACTCATTTCTGTTAAAAAATCATCATTCATTTTTATACCATTATTTTCTTTAATCACTAATCCGGCATCTTCTAGCTCTTCTACAATCCATAAAAAGTCTGAGTAATAATGTTCTAATTTATCTAAGGAAGAGCTAAACTTGTTTTTATTATTTTTATACAAATTTTTCATATCTTCTAATACTACCTTATTCTTGGTTTCTTCTTGATAAAAACTATTTGTTTCGTCATAATCCTTTAAAATATTCATAATAAGTATAAATCGCTTTTGCCCAATTGAACCATAAAATTCTAAAAGGATTCGGTGGATTATGTTTGATTGATCATAATAATGCTCGAGTTTACTCTTCAAATATCTTTTTCTTAGAGCCGTTTGTATAAAACTAAAAAATGATATTAATCCAGTCAGCACTAAATACAGGAAAAATAGTGTCATTATTAGTATTAAAAATGCAAAAAATTCACGACCAATATTGCTGCTTTCTTCCTCAGATGTAATTGTTAATTTTGTATCTGCAATTTTGCCAAGAATTGAAATTTGAGGGATAACATCTTTTTTATGAACTAACCAAACATCAAGCATAGTATAATGTTTTTGAGGGATAAAAATTTTGTTAAATAATACTAAACTAGAATCAGAGTTAAATTGATTAAATAAAGAATTACTCAACTCTAAATCATTTGTTGAATCAAGATTTACACGAATACATTTACCATTTAAAATTTGAAGTCCGAAATCACTATTATTTGAGTAATCAATACTTCTTATATCTTTATCTCCATTGTTAATAAGCTTAAACCTGTAAACTTTTAAATTTAGATTATCTTGTTCTATGTTTCTTCCATTTACAAAAATTTGCAATTCATTAATTGGCCTTTTTAGATTAAAAGCATCAATTTTGTTTTTTTCGTAAAAAGTTAATTCAGGGTTGTGCTCAATTGGATACACTCCCCAATAAAGAGATAAACAGGTTGTTACAAATGCCCAAACTGAACCTATAACAATTTTATGCTTTTTAAAAAAATTCCAAATTTGCATAATGCAATATCGGAGAATTTATTAAGTTATTCAATCATACATTTGAATGAAAGATAAATTTGTTACCTAACGAAAATGGTTTCAACAGCCCTGAGCGTGCGTTTGGAAAATGCAATGCAATTGATTTGGCTGTGTTGCGAGCCTCCTGCGAGTGCAGTTCACGGTGGAATATCAAGAGTCAGTTCTCAAACTGGCGGGAATGACCTATGTTGTATACCCTTTCGTTGTGAGATATTTTTTGATACTGCAAAAAACAAAAAAGCCTACAAATACTGCCTTTATAGGCTTTTTGATACATACTGATACATGCATCTGTGGAGCTGGAGGGATTAATCCGTTTTCCCATTTGGGGGGAACCTTACAAACAATGCCTTTTGCATTCGCAAAGAATGCATTATTATTTTCTGCGCACCCTTACAAGCTTTGCTAGCATGTGTTTAGAAAACAAAAACACCCCAACCTTTAAGGTTGGGGCATTTAGTTTGTGGAGCTGGAGGGATTCGAACCCTCGTCCGGAAATGGAATTGCTATGCCTTCTACATGCTTATAGAAACATTTGTTTTCGAACTAAGTTGGCTGTTCCTCATGCCGGCTTAATTTATATTTTATTGTGTACTCTAAGCAGCCATAAACACACTGCCTAAAGGTTTGGTTTAAATGATGCCTCTGATGTAAAACGAAACAAAACTTAACATTTTACGAGACAATGGCTAGTGCTTAATCCCAGATTAAGCAGCCATAGCGAATTTAGACTCGCCAGATAAAATTTTGAGACTTGATATTATCGAGCTAAATTCCCCACGCTCGGCATGCTAACATAACCCTTGCTCACCCCGTCAAAACCGGTCAGCCCCATGTTTTAGTTGATAGTTGATAGACCATGTACCATAGCCTTTTTACTATCGTCCATCGACTATTGACTATCGTCTTTTCACTCAAATTCAATCATTTTCTGGTTCTTATCAACCACGTTCTTTTCCTCAATATGTATTTTTTTTACGATTCCGTCTGCACTGGCTTTGATAATATTTTCCATTTTCATAGCTTCCAATATCAATAAACCGTCTCCTTTTTTAATAGTTTGCCCTTCGCTTACCAGCACTTTGAGCACCAAACCTGGCATGGGTGCTTTTAACAGGTTTATTTTGTTGCCCATTAATTTGTCCATGCCCAATTGCTTCAATAAATCATCGTACTTGTCTCTTATTTCAACCGTTTGTTTTTGTCCATTTACCAGTATAGTTTGGTTTTTAGCAAACTCATCTTTGCTTGAAAGTTCAATATTGTATGATTGATTATTGATTAAAACATGGAACTTGTCTTTGTCAATCTTCACTACATCTGCATTCAAAGGTATTCCATCCAATGAAACAGTTCCTTGCTTTTTATCAAATATATACTCTTGCTGGTTTAACTGAATACGCAACATTTTTTCTGACTCTTTTACGATTAATTTTTGCTATTAATTGGATACTTGTATTATTGCCATAATGAATAAGACGTATTTAGCATTAATAGCCACAATAATTTCTATTGCGGGCTGCAAGGTAAAAAAAAATAGCGACACCCAAAACATTCAGCCAAGTTTATTGGCAAAGCAATTAAGCATTACTGCTCACAAAAGTCCAGCTAACTATCAGGCTAGCCGTTCCAAAAGCATTGATTTGTTGCATACATGGCTTCAAATAAGTTTTGATTACCAAAAACAACATGCACATGGAAAAGCTGTACTAAGCTGCAAACCTTACTTTTACGCTACCAATAAGGCCGTATTGGATGCCAAAGGGATGGATTTGCATAAAGTAGCCATTATTCGCAAATCAGATACCTTAACACTTAACTATAGCTATGATTCCGCTCAAATAGTTATAATATTAGATAGAATATATACCAGAAATGAAGAGTTTAAAATTTACATAGCCTATACAGCTAAGCCAAATGAGTTAAAAGTAGAAGGCAGTGCAGCCATTAGAGATGCTAAAGGATTGTATTTTGTAAATCCGAAAAAAGAAGAGCCCAATAAACCGAGACAAATATGGACACAAGGAGAAACAGAAAGCAATAGTTGCTGGATGCCAACCATTGATGCACCCAATGAAAAACATACCCAAGAACTTTTTATAACAGTACAAGCCAATGAAGTAACTTTAAGTAACGGCAAGCTATTGGGTATTACCAAAAATGCGGATGGAACCCACACGGATTACTGGAAACAAACATTGCCACATGCGCCTTATTTAACCATGATGGCAGTAGGAGAATTTTACATAACCAAACACCAATGGAATGATAGCGTAGAAGTAAGTTATTATTTGGAAAAAGACTACCATAAGTATGCCGATTTAATTTTTGGTCCAACTAAAGAAATGTTGACTTGCTTTAGTGAGCGTTTGGGCGTGGTTTACCCTTGGGAAAAATTTAGCCAAATAGTGACCCGCGATTTTGTAAGCGGAGCCATGGAAAATACTACTGCGGTGCTACATGGCGAATTTGTGCAGCACGATGAGCGGGAGCATTTGGACAATGACCAAGAAGATATTATTGCACATGAAATGTTTCACCATTGGTTTGGCGATTTAACTACTGCCGAAAGTTGGAGCAATTTACCTTTAAACGAAAGTTTTGCCACCTATGGTGAATATATATGGAACGAATGGAAACATGGCAATATAGAAGCCGATGCCATATTTGAAGGAAACCTAATTGGGTACTTGCGTGGTAAACAAAATGCAAGTAAACATCCCATTCGTTTTTATTACCACAATAAGGAAGATATGTTTGATGCAGTAAGTTATAGCAAAGGTGGGCGTATTTTGCACATGCTTAGAAAAGAAGTGGGAGATGAAGCCTTTTTTAAATCTTTGCAATTGTATTTGACCAAAAACAAGTTCAAAAGTGCCGAAATACACGATTTAAGACTTGCTTTTGAGGAAGTAACAGGTTTAGATTTAAATTGGTTTTTCAATCAATGGTTTTTAAAACCAGGGCATCCAGAATTGACCGTAAAAACAAGTTATGCTGGTAACTTTGCAAAATTAGAGGTAGAGCAAACACAAGATAGCACCCTATTTGGAATGTATAAATTGCCGCTATCAGTTGAAATTTATGATAAAAAAGGCATAAGAAATATACCTATTAGCGTATTGCAACGCACGCAGACTTTTGAGTTTGCAGGCGATTCCATCTATTTGGTTAATTTTGATGCCAACAAAGCCTTATTGGCTAAATTAGATTGGACACAAGCTCCAGAAAATTGGTTAAGTTTATTGACCCATGTAAGCACTTGGAAGGGAAAAGAACAAGCCATTAATGCTTTAATGGAAGAATACAAGCGAGGAGGGAATGCACTAACACCCGCTATTAAAAACGCCATTATTTATTGTTTAAACCACACACACCCACAAATAATACAATTGGGTATAAAAGCAATAGGTGCGCTTGCTGCAAACCATC
>JANMIV010000325.1:0-3178 GCA_031375995.1 Bacteroidota bacterium | reverse complement strand
ACCTAACTATCAATTTTTAAAAGTTGATTTGGTAGATGCAAAAGCCATTCACCAGTTGTTTGAGGAACATCAGTTTGACTCAGTGATACATTTGGCGGCAGAAAGCCATGTGGACAGAAGCATTACCAATCCGATGGATTTTGTGATGACTAACGTGGTAGGCACGGTAAACCTATTAAATGCGGCAAAAGAATGTTGGAAAGGCAATATGGAAGGAAAGCTATTCTACCATGTTTCTACTGACGAAGTATATGGAAGCTTGCATGACGGAGGGTTTTTCTTAGAAAACACCCCATACGACCCACAAAGTCCGTATTCTGCTAGTAAAGCCAGTTCCGATCATTTTGTGAGGGCATATCACAATACCTATAAATTACCTATTGTATTAACCAACTGCTCCAATAATTATGGACCTAATCAGTTTCCTGAAAAATTGGTTCCATTGTTTATCAATAATATAAGAAACAATAAACCTTTACCCGTTTACGGCAAAGGCGAAAATGTGCGCGATTGGTTATATGTTGTAGATCATGCCCGTGCTATTGATACCGTTTACCACCAAGGAAAAATAGGCGAAACCTATAATATTGGTGGCTTTAATGAATGGACAAATATTGATTTGATAAAGGTAATTTGTAAAACCATGGACAAAATACTGGGTAGGGAAGCAGGTGAAAGTGAAAAATTAATTACTTATGTAACCGATAGGGCTGGGCACGATTTGCGTTATGCCATTGATGCACATAAAATAATGAATGAGCTAGGCTGGGAACCAAGTTTACAGTTTGAAGAAGGCATAGAAAAAACCATTTATTGGTATATGGATAACCAACAATGGATGGACGAAGTAACCAGTGGCGATTATGCCAAGTACTATGATGCCATGTATGCAAAAGCTTAGTATATAGTATTTTACAAATGGGTATTGCTTGCCTTAATGGATTGCGCTTAAAGCATTTACATTAAAATAAGGAGCAATATTTGTTTACTTGTAAAATATTTCTATTTTTGCGCCCCTAAATAATTAATAAAAATAAGATCATGCATTTGACAAGCGAGGCTAAACAAGCCATTTTCGAAAAGTTCGGTACAGCCAAGTCTAAAACAGACACTGGTTCTGCTGAAAGTCAGATTGCTCTTTTCACTGAGAGGATCAATCACATTACTGGCCATTTAAAGGAAAACAAAAAAGACTTCTCTGCAGAGTTAAGTCTTGTAAAGTTAGTTGGTAAAAGACGTTCATTACTTAATTACTTAATGCGTAAAGACGTATTCCGCTACAGAGCAATTATCAAAGAACTTGAAATCCGTAAATAAGCGTTTTACACCCATTGATATGCGTCCTTTCGAGGAGCAGCATATTATTCATTAAATTTAAAAGCAGGAGCCTATTTATTAAGCTCCTGCTTTTATGCTTTTTTAAGGGTAAAAAATATAAAACACTACCCTGCTAATCCCATCTTAGCAGCGTATTGAAATAACAAAAAATAAATAGATGGGGCTGAAAAAAGAAAAAATATGTCACAAGCAACAATTAAAACATTTGAAGTTGGTGGAAAAACCATCAGTCTTGAAACAGGCCGTTTAGCTCGCCAAGCCGATGGTGTAGTAGTGCTAAAAATGGGTGATACCATGATTATGGCTACCGCAGTATCTGCCAAAGAAGCAAAAGAAGATATGGATTTTATGCCATTAACCGTAGATTACCAAGAGAAATTTGCCGCAGTAGGCCGTATTCCTGGTAGTTTTTTCCGTAGAGAAGCTAAGCTTTCTGACTACGAAGTACTTATAAGCCGTATAGTTGATAGAGCTTTGCGTCCTTTATTCCCTAGTGATTACCATGCTGATACACAAGTGGCATTGACTTTAATATCAAGCGACCAAAACATAATGCCAGATGCATTGGTTGGTTTAGCCGCCTCTGCCGCTTTATTGGTGAGCGATATTCCATTTAATGGCCCTATTTCTGAAGTACGTGTTGCACGTATTGATGGTAAATTTGTTATCAATCCTTATAAAGATGAATTAGCACGTGCTGATATGGATTTGATAGTTGCTGGTACCGAAAAAGATTTAAACATGGTGGAAGGTGAGTGCCAAGAGGTAAGTGAAATAGATATGTTAGAAGCATTGAAAGTAGCTCACGAAGCCATCAAAATCCAAATAAAAGCACAATGGGAATTGTGTGAAATGCTTGGTGGTAAAAAACCAGTGCGTGAATACAACCACGAACGCAGCAATCCAGAATTAGCCACAGCAATCCGTGAGTTTTCTTACGATAAAATATATGCTATAGCAAAATCAAAAGCAGGTAAAAACGAAAGAAGTGCTGGTTTTAAAGCAGTAAGAGAAGAGTTTAAAGCATTGCAACCAGAAGGAACTGTTTTAGATAAATTTTTAACCAATAAATATTTTCATGATGTAGAGTACGATGCAGTTCGTGCTATGATTATGAATGATAGACAACGTTTGGATGGCAGAAACTTAGACGAGGTAAGACCAATTTGGTCTGAAATAAGCTATTTGCCAGCAGCGCATGGTTCAGCTATTTTTACCCGTGGCGAAACACAATCATTAACCACTGTTTCTTTGGGTTCTAAATTAGATGAGCAAATGTTGGATAGCCCAATGTTAACTGGCTATGCTAAGTTTTTATTGCATTATAATTTCCCTTCATTCTCTACTGGTGAGGTTAGACCAAACCGTGGCCCAGGCAGACGTGAAATTGGACATGGTAATTTGGCTTTGCGCGGATTGAAACGTGTATTGCCACCTTTAGAAGAAAGTCCTTATACCATACGTATTGTTTCTGATATTTTAGAATCTAACGGTTCGTCAAGTATGGCTACCGTTTGTGCAGGTTCATTGGCTTTAATGGATGCGGGTATAAAAATTACTGGTGCCGTTAGTGGTATTGCTATGGGTTTAATTAGTGATGAAACTACTGGTAAATACGCTATTCTTTCTGATATTTTGGGCGATGAAGATCATTTAGGTGATATGGATTTTAAAGTAGTAGGTACTGCAAAAGGTATTACTGCTTGCCAAATGGATATAAAAATAAATGGTTTGCGTTGGGAAATGGTTGAAGAAGCATTGAACCAAGCCAAAGCAGGTCGTGAGCATATTAGAAATGAAATGAATAAAACCATTTCTGAGGCTGCAAGCGATTTAAAAC
>JANMIV010000039.1:0-1968 GCA_031375995.1 Bacteroidota bacterium | reverse complement strand
ATCAAATGGCTGCTCAGGTTAAAAGTGGTATTGTTTGGATTAATTGCTGGCTGTTACGCGATTTAAGAACTCCTTTTGGTGGCATGAAACAAAGTGGTGTGGGACGCGAAGGAGGCTGGGAAGCTTTGCGCTTTTTTACAGAAACAAAAAATGTTTGCATAAAACTATAATAACAGAATGAAGACAATAAATGAAGCTTTAGCCTTAATTGTGCTATTTTTCAGCTCTTGTATTGCAATACTTATTGCTTATACACTTGAAATACAATAGTTTGTTTAGCACTTTTGTGATTCATTTTGTAAGTGGATTATAAATATTTCCCTTTTAGTGCCCTTTCCTTCACTTAAAAGCACCTTTATGGTTGCTAAGGATAAACTTTCCCAACATTTTACTTCTGTATTTTATTCAATGGATAATTCCATTGCTTCCAGTTTAAAAATACTCAGACGCTAGGGCCTAAATACGCCTGTAATTTTGTCTGCTTCTTTATAAGCATACCTTTTGCTTATGGCGTTTCTATATTTCATTATTTCAGTCTTTTTTTACCGAATTTATGTTTGTTTACAAATATAAATAGCCATTTTTGCTGATGATAATCTACTATTTATCAGTCATAAACATACACATATGTAAAGTAGCAAGACCACCCTCAACTTTACATTTCTGCACAGTCCTTTTTACATTTGCAAAATACACTTACATTTGTAAACTCTGCGCTTTACAAATGTAATAAGCAACTGATAATCAATATGGATGCACTAAATGATCGTGTTTGCAAGGTAATGGAACGATTAAGCCACTCTAAATCGGCTTTTGCCAATGACTTGGGTGTTGGCTTGCCCATAATAGCACATATTACCAGTGGTAGAAACAAACCTGGTGTTGATGTTTTGCAAAAAATACTACACACCTACCCGACTGTAAATGCTACTTGGCTGCTTATAGGTAAAGGCGATATGCTGGTGAATGAAAAAGCAACTGTATCTGTTGACAATGAATTGAATGCCTTACTTTTACTGGCAAATGAAATAGAACAAATAAAGGTAGAAACAAAACAAGTAGTTACTTACCATAAGTTGCTTTTAGATGAAGTAAAGCATTTGCACGAACTAGATAAAAACATTCTGAATTCGCATACACAAATTGATAAAACCAAAGAAAAATTAGTTGCACAAATAGCGCTGATAAAATCTAAACTAAATAAATAGTATCATATAATTATATATTTGATTATAAATAGTTTGTCTTTAGCATTAATCGGATATTTCCGATAAACTTCCACCCCATTTTAGTAAACATAGCTGCTTTTAAAAGAAAATAATACCGCCTAATTGTCATAAAAAACAATTGACTAGAAATAAATGTTATTTGTATGTTTGCATCTCCCAATTAAATTAGACTAAATAAAAATAACATGACAACCCATACCGAGTTTTTAAATGTATATGCCGAACAAACGCCAAATCCTGAAACGATGAAGTTTGTTTTCAACAAAATGATTTTGCCTGACGAGGCAGAAGATTATCCAAGCAAAGAAAAAGCCAATGCTTCTCCCCTTGCTAAAAGCTTATTCGAATTCAGTTTTGTACAAGGTGTGTTTATCATGAACAATTTTGTTACCATAACTAGGGTTGCTGGTGGCGAATGGCATGAAATAACACCTATTATAAAAGAATTTCTGAAAGCTTATGTAGAAGCTGGTGAACCTATTACTTACAAGTCAGACAAATCAGGCATTGAAGGCTCCGACAATATAATAATAGCACAAATATTAGATGTACTAGATACTTATATAAAACCAGCTGTAGAAAACGATGGTGGTATGATTTCTTTTAAATCATTTAACGAAGAAAGTGGATTGGTAACAGTTGAGTTAAAAGGCTCATGCAGCGGTTGCCCTTCATCAACAGTAACACTAAAAAAGGGTATAGAAGGCTTACTAACCCGCATGGTGCCTCAAGTAAAAGA
>JANMIV010000319.1:0-30958 GCA_031375995.1 Bacteroidota bacterium | reverse complement strand
GATGTAAAAAACAATGTAGTTAAAACCAAATACCCTACCAATTTGGTTAACTATGTAAAAGGTAAAGTAGAAGAAACCATTCCTGAAACCATACCTGAAAAAATTGCAATTTTGCGTTTAGATACTGATTGGTACGAATCTACCTACCATGAATTGGTGCATTTATTTCCAAAATTAGTTAAGGGAGGGGTTATAATTATTGACGATTATGGACACTGGAAGGGCGCAAGAGAAGCAGTAGATCAGTATTTTAGAGAGCATAATGTTCAAATATTATTGAACAGAATAGATTATACAGGTAGAATAGGAGTAAAATACTAAAATATGCTTTACGAAGAATCCCTTTGGTTTAAAAATATTATTCAAAAACATGCACAATCCAACACGTTGGTTTTAAATATTGGCTCCAGCACCAAAGACTTTATTGAGGTTACACAACCATACATTAAAGCAAACCTGTTTGATGAGTTGGCAAAAAAAAATTGTGATGTAAAAAATATTGATATAAAACAAGCAGAAGGTGTTGATTTGGTAGGCGATGTAACCGACCCAGCCTTTATAGCCCAACTTAAACAATTAAATGCGTCATTTATTATTTGTTCCAATTTATTGGAACATTTAGCTGATAGAACAGCATTTTGTCAAGCTCTAGTGAAAATTATGAATGCCGATACTAAATTAATTATTTCGGTTCCCTATAACTTCCCTTATCACGAAGATCCAATTGATACCATGTATCGTCCTGATTTGGATGAATTACAGCTTGCTTTTCCAACTTTAAGGCTGGTGGAAGGACAGATAGTAAATTGTGGAACATATTTTAACTATGCTACCAAACATAAAAGCGCTCTAAATCGACTTTTTGCTTATATAAAATTGAGACTTGCAAGTGCAATTGCATCTTTTACCAATAAGGAAAAGCAGGAGAGATTAGCAGCTAATTTTAAACAAATTTCAGCTACTTGTGCCATTTATAAAATAAACTAAGTGATTCATATAGCCTGCGCAGCCGATAATAAGTATGTGCAACATACTGCAGTAATGTTAAGTTCTCTGTTTTTAAATAACAAAGAAAATGTCATTCATTTACATTTTTTCAGTGCAAACTTCAATATCGAAAATACAAAAAAAATAGAAACTCTGGTTTTGAGTTATGGGCAAATGTTTTCTTTTTATGCTTTAGATGAAATGCTTTTTAAAGAGTGTTATATTTCTGACCATATTTCGTTTGCCACTTATTATCGAATAGTAATTCCTGATTTGCTAGTAAACCAAACTAATAAAGTATTGTACTTAGATACAGACATTGTGGTATGTAAAAGTTTAAAGGATTTGTGGGAAACTGAAATGGATAATTATACCATTGCAGCGGTTAACGAATTAAATTTTGATGGGCCATCCCGCCTAGGTTTTGATGATAGATATAAATATTTTAATGCAGGTGTTTTGCTTATAAACACAAAATTGTGGACGGAAGCTGGCTTAAAGGAAACATTATTTGCCTATATAAAAACATATAAAAACAAACTTATCTTTTGGGATCAAGATGCATTAAATGCAAATCTTTATAAGCAACGTTTATCAATTGAACCACAATGGAATCAGTTAAGTCCAGTTTTTGAAGTAAGTAATGAAACACTTTTAAAAGTGTACACGCAAACGGAAATAAATGACCTAAAGCAAAGCCCTTGTATTATTCATTACTCTGGCTCTTCCAAACCCTGGGATTATTTGAATATTCACCCACTTAAAAAAGAGTATTTTCATTATTTACAATATACGGAATGGAAAGGATTTAGGCCAAAGGCAGATTTAAAAACCAAGTTTAAATTTGTCCTGCTTCGAATTCTCGGTAATAATAAGTATCAGCAATTCTTTAATTTTTTCCGCCAGGTCTAATATATTGAAGAATATCAATTAAGTTTTTTGGATTGAGGGCTTTTATAAATAGAGGCCAAGTTGTTTTTGGTTTGTAAAAAGTAAGCATATTGAACAAACCCAGATAGTTAATTATTAATATAGATAGTGCTGCCCCCCTAACACCCATGGTGGGAATGAGGGTATAATTTAACCCTAGATTGATAATTAGATGAGCTACTTGAAAAAAAACCATGTATTTCTGTTTGTTTTCTGCAAACATCCACATTCCCCAGGCAGTTCCAAAAAATACGGGAATTGTAATTAATACCAATATTTTAAAAATAGGTGCTGCTAGGTAGTACTTTTCTTTGTATAGGAAAGGAATTACAATATCACCCAAAAGAAGCCCTCCTGCGCATATAACAATACCTGTCCAAAGTAATATGGAATAAAGCTGCGTTAGCCTTTTCAATTGCAATTCTTTGTTATTTCTATTGTTAACAATGCCAGGAAATATAGCAGCACAAATAGCTACTGGAATAAAGTAGGAGGCTTCACTAATTCTAGCAGCAGCGGCATAATTTCCTAAGGCATCTAAGTTTAGAAATTGTTTGATTAAAAACTGATCTGTTTTTTGGAAAATTACCATAGCCAAACCAGAAAAAATTAAGGGGTAAGAATCTTTTAGTAAGCGCTTTGCTTCTGCCATGGAAAATTGCCATAAACGCAAATGCCCACCATTTTTTTTATAAAATATTAACTGATTGATGGCTGTAATGCTTGCTTCTAATAAAACCATGCTTGCAAAGTATTCAACTGGGGCATTTAGAAATAAAAGAACAAGTTTAAAAGCGGAAGATATAACCAAAGTAATTACTTGATTGATAGCATTGTATTTCCCTAGAATGGCAGATTGGAAATAAAAATCTATTACAGAAAAAGATTGGGCTATAACGGAAAGACTTACTAGTAAAAAAATAATGGTGTTTTGATTGTTATTTGTTAAGTAATAGTAACTTGTAATCCCTATTACTACTATTATAGCACCAATAATTCTTAATCTAAAAGCCGTTCCAAGTATCGTGTTTTTATCTTTTGTGCGTGTTATAAGCTCTCTCACTATTATGCTATCCATTCCTAGTGAGGAGAAAAGAGTGAATACCATTACTACATTTAGGGCATCTGTAATTAAACCCAATTGAGCTGGGCCTAAAAAGCGAGCAACAAATATGCCTATAAATAAACCAGAAACTATCCTAGCAAGCTTCTCAATTAGAATCCAAGAGGTATTAATAGCGTATTTTTTTGATGTGCTTATTTCCGACATTTACAGGGTTGTGTGTTAAACCTTTTCAAATATGAGTGCAACGCCTTGTCCCACACCAATGCACATGGTAGCCAGTCCGTATTTTATGTTTTGTTTTTGCATTTGGTGAAGCAAAGTAGTTGATATTCTTGCTCCACTTGCTCCAAGTGGATGTCCTATTGCTATAGAACCCCCATTTACGTTTACTATAGCAGGGTTTATATTTAAATCATGCATACAAGCTAAACTTTGCGAAGCGAATGCTTCGTTTAATTCTACTAAACCAATATCATTTATTGTTAATCCTGCCCGTTTTAACGCTTTTTGGGTTGCAGGGACTGGTCCAATTCCCATTATGGATGGATGAACACCAGCTATTCCTCTGCTTACTAGTCTGGCTAGGGGTTTTAGGTTGTATTTTTTTACAGCCTCTTCACTTGCTAAAATAAGGGCTGCTGCCCCATCATTTATTCCTGATGAGTTGGCAGCGGTAACACTTCCGTCTTTAATAAATGCTGGTTTTAGTTTACTCAAGTCTTCCAAAGAACTTAATCTAGGATGTTCATCTTTTATAAATTGGATGGCATCTCCTTTTTTTTGTGGAATAGCAACGGGAACTATTTCATTTGCAAAAAGATTTGCTTCGTGCGCTTTTTGGTATTTTTGCTGTGAAGCAAAGGCAAATTCATCTTGCGCTTGTCTAGATATTTTCCATTGTTCCGCTACATTTTCGGCTGTTTCCCCCATGGAAAAGGGGTGGTATAAAGCAGACAAGGCTTTGTTGGTAAATCGCCAACCAATGGTAGTATCGTAAATTTCAGGGGTTCGGCTAAATGCTGTTTCTGCTTTTGCCATCACAAAAGGAGCGCGTGTCATGCTTTCAGTTCCTCCTGCAATATATATATCGCCATCACCACAGGCTATGGCTCTGCTTGCATCTGCTATGCTTTGTAAACCAGAAGCACACAAACGATTAACAGTATTACCGCCCACTGTTATAGGCAGACCCGCCAATAATGCGCTCATTCTAGCTACGTTTCTATTGTCTTCTCCCGCTTGGTTGGCCGCACCAAAAATCACATCTTCTATTTCGTTTATGTCAATGGATGGGTTTCGGGCTATTAAGGCTTTTATGACTATGGCACCTAGATCATCAGGACGTATATGGCTTAAAGTACCGCCAAATTTACCTATGGGAGTGCGAACGGCATCAATTATAAAAACATCTTTCATAGCTGTACAAGTTATTTTATGAGGAATATAAGTTTAACTACTCCAATTTTATTTGAGTGTGCAAATCTAATAGTACTTTTCATTATACCAATTGCATAAAGATTTATAAATTGCTCCCCAATAAAATAACCGATTAATGATTCAACGAATTCAAACTGTTTATCTTGTAGCTATTATTGTTTTGGTGTCAATTATGTGCACAGGGAGTCTTCTTTCTATAAAACAGCAAAATACCAATAATGGTATAGATGAATATGACCTGAACATTTTTTATTTTAAACATACATCTGTTCAAAACGCAATGCTTAATGGCAAAGAAACACAAACAAGTGCTATTAAAAGCATCAGTTTGCAATATGGCTTAATTGCAATAGCGGCCATTTTAATAGGTTTAACACTAACGATTATGTTTTCCTATAAAAACAGAGAAAAGCAAATGAAATTGACGCGTTTGAATTTTTTAATTATGGCCATGCTTTATGCAGCTTTGTTTGCAAAAGCAATTAACTATATGCCAGGTTTTGAGTTTGGTAAGCTTATGCCTTACTCAAGTATTGGTGTAATGCTCATGATTTTTAATCTATATCTCAATTGGAGGGTACTTCGTTTGATTAAAAAGGATGACGAATTGGTAAAAAGCGCAGATAGAATTCGCTAATGTCTTGCGAATAAAAATTTTAACGAAATTTTGCACATTCAATTAAAAACCTTTAATTGCGTTAAAATTTAGTTATGTTTAAAATTAGAATAGCTCCCAATATATTGGCTTTAGTGTTGACAATATTTGTCATTTCATCATTAAAAAGTCAAATTAATAGCACCTCATTTGCCTCAAAAGTAGATTTTAGTGTTGGTGCTAATAGTGCGGTTGGACTTGGAACAATTGCAGACTTGAATAATGACAACAAACCTGAGGTGCTAGTAGCTTATAATAGCAATACTACTAATGGTCAAATAGCCATTTTTAATAATACATCTGTTCAAGGAAGTATCAATACATCTAGTTTTGCACCTGTAATTACTTTACCTGCTTTATCTGGCGTGCAACAATTGGATGTATCTGATTTAGATGGAGACGGGAAAGCAGATATTGTATCAACAAGCCCCGCACCTACAAACATTACGGCCTCTTTTTCTATCTATAAAAATACTTCTTCAGGCACGAATATTACGTTTTCAGCTCCAGTAAATGTTGGGTTAACAACAAGTATGACTGCCATTAAACTTAGAGATATTGATGGAGATGGAAAAGCAGATATCATTGGTACTATGTGGTTTATTCAAAAATTAAGGGTTTATAGGAACACCTCCACATTAGGGAATATTTCTTTTGACCTCGTCAATTTTACTGAATTAAATGTGGGAGCTGAGCCTATCTCTTTAGCCTGTGCAGATTTTAATGGAGATGGCAAAACAGATGTGGCTGTTTGCAATCATTCAAGCAATAGCATTATGGTTTTTAGAAGCAATTCATCATCAGGAGTAGTTTCGTTTACTTCACCCATTCTTACTCTTACTACGGGTTCTATGCCAATAAGGATTACTGCTGCTGATATGGATAATGATGGTAAAGTTGATTTGCTGGTTTCTGCATATATTGCTGGTAATGTTGGAATTTTCAAGAACACAAGTACTTTAAATAATACAACCTTTGCTACCGTAACAACCTTTGCTTCCTTGTCAAATCCCTTGCAACTGGGTTGCGCAGACTTTGATGCCGATGGCAGACAAGATGTAGTGGTAGGTTATAATGCTACAAGTGCAGTTTCCGTTTGGAGAAATTTTGGAGCAAATAACATTGTTAATTCAAAAACATTGGGCAATAGAAATGAGTTTACAACGGCAGGAACAACAGCAGAGTCTTATGTTGAAGACATTGATGCGGACAATAAACCAGATATAATAATAATTAATAGAAGTAATGGAATTGTTTCTATTTTTAAAAATCAAACAAAACCTTCAAACGGTTTGATTGCCCATTATCCGTTTAATGGCAATGCGGGTGATAGCAGTGGATTTGAAAACCATGGAACTGTTTTTGGTGCAACATTGGCTAATGATAGAAAAGGAAACAGTAATAGTGCGTTCTATTTTAATGGAGCGTCTAGAGTAAACATCCCAGTTAATGTTTCTTTGACACCCTCAAATAGAATTACTATAGCAGTATGGGTAAGGTCGGAACCGAAAAGCTCAGGTTGGAATACATTACTTACCTACAGAAATAGCAATTCAGGACCACCTTATAACAGTTATGCCATTTTAACAATTCCTTTAGCACCATATTCTAATAAATGGGCTTTTTTCCTATCTTCCAATCAAAATTCACTTGATAATGAAGTAATGTCAAAAAACGCCAAGACGGACTTTGTTTGGACGCATATTGCCACCACTTATGATGGTACTGCCATGAGAATATATGTGAATGGTATTTTAGACTCCTCCAATACTATTAATTTAGGTAACTTTGTTTACAATAATATCTCTTTTACTATAGGAGATTATCCAAGCGTTCCTAATCATGGATTTACGGGTACATTAGACGATTTACGTGTTTATGATAGGTCATTGAATTTAATAGAAATAGAACAACTTGCGGAAGTAGAAAAGACCTATTATACCAAACCAGCAGGGTCAATAAATTTATTGAGTACCTGGGGAACCAATCCTGATGGCTCTGGTAGCTCGCCACTTAATTTTAGTAGCAATAACATTACCTACAATATAGTGAACGACAATACTACATTGTCTGGAAACTTTAAGGTGAATGGTGTGAACTCAACACTTGTTTTCGGAGATGGAATTGATCCATATAATTTTATATTGGCGGGAAATGATACCCTTTCAGCAGACTCTATATATATTAATAGCAATATTACTATGACTGTGAATGGTACTTTGCAAACGACAAAGATAAGTGCAGGGAGTGCTTCAACTGTTCAGTATATTAGGTCGTCTAATCAATCATTAGCTGGAGGGCAGTACGAAAATTTGGTAATAAGTAGTTCTTTGAAAACCCTTACAGGAAATACTACCATACGTGGCACCCTCGCTATGCTTAATTCTATAAATTGTAATGGATACAACTTAACTTTGGGAACAAGTGTAAGTAATAGAGGCTCCTTAAACAGAACAACAGGAACCATTATAGGTCGTTTCATACGCTGGTTTGCAAATACTACCAATACAGGTGCCACTGGATTGTTTCCCATTGGAAACAGTTCAAAATATACGCCAATGCAAATGGAGTTTACCACAGCACCAAGTGCTGGAGGCACTATTAGTTGTGAGTTTATTCCAACCAATCCTGGCAATGTGGGCTTGCCACAATTTGATTTTAGTAATGGCCTTGTTTTAATTGATAAAACAGCTATTGATGGATTTTGGAGGGTAGTTGCTAGCGGTGTAACAGGTGGTGCTTATACTGGTACAGTTACGGCTAATAATTTTACGGGCATAAATAGTTTTGCTAATTTGCGTATGGTAAGAAGAAGCACAGGGGGAAGTTGGACATTGCAAGGAACTGCAAACAATACCACAGGAAGCAATAGTGCAGCCATAGTTAGTAGAACGGGTTTAACAGCTATAACAGGCGAGTATGGAATAGGTGGCGATGTTTCACAAAATCCATTACCAGTTAAACTTACTCAATTTAGTGCAGATTTGTTGAGTGATAAACAGGTATTGTTAAAATGGCAAACAGTACAAGAGATAAACGCCAATAAATTTATTGTTAAACGTTCAACGGATAAGCAAAATTGGACTCTTGTTGGTGAGGTAAAAGCCAATAACAATAGCAACAGAACCATCAATTATGAATTATTAGACGAAACGATTAAAAACGGGTCAGGAGTTATTTATTATCAATTAGTACAAGCAGATTTAAACGGAGATGAATATGTAAGTCCAATAGTCAGTTTAAATTTAAGCAAAGAAATGTTTTCAATAATAAAGGTATATCCAAATCCTGCGGCAGATAAAATAAACATAGAGGGAGCGGCATTTCCAATCAATATTTACGATGTAATGGGCAAATTGGTAATGAAAGTAGCCAATGAGGGAGACTTAGATATATCTCATTTAGAAAAAGGTGTTTACCTTATTTCGGATAAGAATAGCAGCACAAAATTAATTAAGCAGTAAAAAAGGAATTATGTATCAATAAAGAAGCCCTTCAGATTTGTTTGTCTGAAGGGCTTCTTTATTGATATTGCTTAAGTATTTAACTAATGAGCGTGATGAGCGTGGTTGTGGTTTTCTACAATGGCCATAAACTCTTCTTTGCTTATTTCTTTTTCTACAATAGTAATCATTGACTTAACTGCTTCGTTCACCTTCATTTTCACAGCAGAATTAATCATACGGCTTCTGTAGTCTTCTTTTTTCAAACTAGGCTCAATTAATTGGTTAATTAAGTCTTCATTTAATCCAGTCATAGAATAACCACCAAACATTTGTTTGGTATATTCTACTGCAGCAGCTCTAATGTCTGCCTCTTCAATTTTTATGTTATGTGCAGCTAATATTTTCTCTTCTACCAAGTGGTTACGTAAGTAGTTAGCTTCTGGTTTATATGCTTCTTCCATGTTTTCATCGTTGAACTTGTCTGCATATCTGTCTTTTAACCAGCGTTTTAAAAATTCGTCAGGTAGAGTTACATTGTGTTTTGTTACCAAAGTATCCATCATTTCATGTTCAATTAAATGATCTGCTTGCGAAGCATAAAACCCTTTTAAATCCTCTTTTATTCTTTCCTTAAATTCTTCAACAGAGTTAATAATACCTGGGCCATAACTTGCGTCAAACAACTCTTGGTTTATTTCACCTTCTATATTGCGTTTAATATCGGTTACTTCAAAGCTAAAAGTTTTATTTAAATCAGGTACACCTACTTTGGCAATACCTAAAGCATGGCTCATTTCCTGCTCATCGTTGTCAAATAAGGTAAAGATATTAACCGTAGATTTTGCCCCTTTGCTAATGCCCAATAGAAGTGCTTTGGCATCTGGGTTTTTAATGGCAGAAAGTAACATTGGAACATTATCAGCTTTTACGCCTCCTTCAAGTTCTTTTTCGTCATCTGCCAATTCTACTAAATTAAGATAAACCATATCGTTATCTTGTTCTGCATTGCTTACCTCTTCTAGTTTACCAAAACGCTTGCGCATTCTGCCAATTTCTTCTTCTATTTCTGCTTCAGATACGGCAACACTGTAACGAGTAAAAGTGTCATCTTTTCCTATATTCAATTCAAATTCAGGCGAAAAGCCCAAGTCGAAAGAAAAATTGTAATCCAAACCCTTTTCAATTTTATCAATCATGGTGTCTGGATTTAATACTGGTTCTCCAAGAATACTTAGGTTGTTTTCTTTAATATAGTCATATAAACCTTTAGAAGCAGCCGTGTTTATTTCTTCTAACAATAAGCTAGGACCAATTTGTTTTTCAATCATGCCCATTGGAGCTGTTCCGGGTCTAAAGCCAGGAATGCTCGCTTTTTTTCTGTAGTCTTTTAATTTTTTTTCAACTCCAGGCATATAATCTTCGCTCGAAATTTTTACTAAAATAGTGCCGTTTAAAGCATCTTTTTTATCTAATGTTACGTTCATTTTTACTGTTCTTTTTTTTCTAACCTACATTTTAAAAAAAATAAGACTGAAATATTATTTCCAGTCTTATTTCATTCATTCGCTTTTTGTGTGCGGGTGGAGGGACTCGAACCCCCACGCCTTTCAGCACTAGATCCTAAGTCTAGCGCGGCTACCAATTACGCCACACCCGCAAAAAGGACTGCAAATGTAAAATTTACCTGCAAAAAAACAACAGGAAAGTAATTATTTTTGCTTTAAACTAAATTTAAAGGCATGAATTGATAGCCATTGCCAGCAAAATAATTTAAAAGCTCTGGAAGGAGCAATTGCAGGTTGTGAAAGGCTTTTTCGCTATCATGGAATACAAATATGGAGCCGTTTGCAGGTAATTGTTTCATGGCTTTCAGCGATTCAGCTATTTTTAAATTAGCCTCATAATCACGGCTTAGCCTATCCCACATTATAATTTTATGCGTTTTCAGAACACTTTGAGCTTGTTTACTATTAATTCTACCATAGGGAGGCCTGAATAAGTTTGTTTGTACATGTTTTTGGCATGCAGATATATTATGTAGGTAATCATCAGTATTTGTATTCCAGCCATTTAGGTGGTTTTGTGTATGGTTGCCAATGGCATGACCCTCTTTAAGTATTTGATTATATACGGTAGGATATTTAACAATATTGTCGCCAATAAGAAAAAAGGTAGCTTTGGCGTTGTACAATTGGAGCTGCTCCAACACCCAAGGAGTAATTTCTGGATGCGGACCATCATCAAAAGTAAAATAGACCATTTTTGATTTGGTTTTTACCTTCCATGTATAATTTGGAAACATCCATCTAACAATATGTGGTATTCTGTATTTAAACATTATTTTGCGCAGGCAATTTAATCATCGACATACATAAATTTTAAATAGATTGAAAAAAGTAAAATATATCTGGATTCTTATTCTTATTGGAGCAATAACAAAAAATGCACGAGCCCAAAAGACTTATACATTGCAAGAATGCGTTGATTTGGCTTTACAAAACAATTTGCAAACCAAGCAACAGGGACTGCAAACAGAAAGTGCTAAAGCAGATGTAATGCAAAGTAAAATGGCTGCTTTACCCAACTTAAATGCCCAGGGTACCAACAATTGGCAAACGGGTTTTAACATCAATCCAAGTACTAACACACCAGAAGAAAACGTGTCGTTTAGAACAAATAGTGTTGGTGCCTCTGCAAGTATGCCCGTATTTAATGGCTTTCAAACTACTAATACACAGCGCTTACGTCAAAGTGATTATACTGCGAGTAAACATGATTTGGAAAACACGCGAAACAATTTAAAGTTAAATGTAGCCAATAGTTACTTAAGGGTAATGCAGCAAACAGAAGTAGTAGAGGCTGCAAAGGCTCAAATAGAAGCTACTAGAAATCAGTTAGAACGCCAACAAAGATTGTATGATTTGGGTGGGGTAAACAAAAGTAAATTATTGCAGGTGAAAGCGCAGTTATCGTCAGAGGAGTTAACCTATATTACCCAACAAAATTTGTTGCAATCAAGCTATTTAGATTTGTGGCAACTAATAGATATTACGCCTGATACTGCCAATAAAATAGCACGTTTGAATATAGAGAAGGTACTGATAGAAGATGAAGTAAAAACACCCATTGCTATTTACAACGATTTTGAAAAACAAAGTCCTGATATATTAGCGGCAAAACAAAGGCTTAGAAGTGCGCATTTACAGAATTACATAGCCAATGGAGGAAGAAGCGTCCGTTTGTCGTTAAATGCTAGCTTGAGTTCATTTTATACAACACTTAACAGACAAGGGGTGGGAGAGCCTATTTTAGGTAGTACTCCATTTGGTTTTGTTCAAGGAACCAATCAAACTGTTTTAGTGCCAAGGTCAACCTACTCAAGTACTGAAATAGTTTCTTTTGGAGATCAGTTTAGTAAAAATTTTGGTACCAGTATTGGTTTTACATTATCAGTACCTATCTTTAATAATTGGTCGGTAAATACAAATATTCAAAAAGCAAATATTCAGATGGAAACAGCAAAACTTACTGAAAAGCAAACACTGCAGAATTTGTTTAAGAACGTAAATACTGCGTATTTAAATTTTAAAAATGCACAACAACGCTATACTGCTGCACAAAAAACGTATGATGCCAATAAGGAAGCATTAGACATAAGCGAAAAGCAGTTTGAGTTAGGTGGATTAAGTACTGCAGATTATTTAGCATCGAAAAATAGTTTCCAAAAAGCGGAAAGCGATTTTTTACAGGCTAAATATGAACTTGTTTTCAGAAAGAAGGTGTTGGACTTTTACAATGGGAAACCATTGAACTAAATAAAGGATAAAAATGAAAAAAAATAAAACGTTAAAGATATTAGGGATAAGTGTTTTAGCACTCATTATTATTGCTATAGTTGGTAAAAAAGCTGGATTCTTCGGTACTAAAAATGAAATAAAAGTAAGTACTTCAAAGGCGGAAATTCGCACCATTATTGAAACAGTAAGTGCCAATGGAAAGATTCAACCAGAAACAGAGGTAAAAATTAGCTCGGATGTAAGTGGTGAGATAAAAGAGCTGTATGTAAAGGAGGGCGATTCTGTGAGAGCAGGGCAGCTATTGGCTCGCGTTGACCCAGAATTATACATATCTGCACTTGACAGAACCAATGCCTCTTTAAATAATGCAAAAGCTAATTTAGCAGGCAGCAGAGCTCGCTTAATGCAGGCGGAGGCTCGTTTTGCAGAAATAGAGAAGCAGTTTAATAGAAACAAAAAAATGGCGGAGCAAAAGTTGATAAGTGAAGCAGAATTGGAAACGGCCATCTCAACGTATAAAAACACAAAAGCAGAAGTAGATGCTGTAAAGCAAAATGTAACAGCCGCTGATTACACCGTAAAGAGTTTTGAAGCTACTTTGAAGGAAAGCCAAAAGAATTTGACACGCACAGAAATATTTGCCCCGGTAAATGGAAGTGTATCTACCTTAAAGGTAGAAAAAGGAGAGCGCGTAGTTGGAACATCTCAAATGGCAGGAACAGAAATGATGCGCATAGCCAATTTAAATGAAATGGAAGTAAGTGTAGATGTGAATGAGAATGATATTATTAAGGTGGGTTTGGGTGATACTTCACTTATACAAGTTGATGCTTATGGTACCAGAAAGTTTAAGGGTATAGTTTCAGAAATAGCAAATAGCGCAAGTACTACGGCTGCTACTACAAGTGATCAGGTTACTAATTTTGTGGTGAAAATTAGAATTTTAAGAAGCAGTTATGCTGATTTAACTGCACAATTTGGCAAACGCAAATCGGTATTTCGCCCTGGCATGAGTGCCAGTGTTGAAATTCAGACAGAAACCGCACTGAATGCAATAGCTATTCCAATAGAGTCGGTAACGGTGCGCAATATAAAAGATTTAGATACTGCAAAAAGGGATGCTAAAGAGAATGACGACTTTACTGTAAGTGTGGCTGAAAGCAAAAAAGATGAGGTTGAAGTAGTCTTTTGTAATATAGATAACCAAGCGAGTATCAGAAAAATAACTACGGGTATTCAGGATGATAAATACATAGTAGTAAAAGAAGGTCTAAAAAAGGACCAAGAAATAATAACAGGCCCCTACTTAACTATTTCTAAAACGCTAAAACATGGCGATAAGATTAAGAAAGTAAGTAAGGAAGCATTGTTTGAAGTGAAGAAATAATGCCTAAGCTGTTACAATAAACACTGTTTTACTTATTGTTGGGTTTACTGCTAAAATTGTGTGCCAATAGACCTTCTTTTGTTGCCAAGTAGGAGTGCATATCGTCAGCATCATAGATAAAGCTTTTTACATAGTCTTGTTTTTCTTCGTCAAAACGCATAGCTACTACGTATTTTTTGGCAATGAGTTGTTTTAGGCAATCAGCTACTATTTTAGGAGGGGCACTTACTTCTTCCAAAATTTTTTCGAAAGGTTCTACAAAATAAATGGAGTTTAAAATATCAAAATCGATCTCGCTTAGGTCATAATTCATATTGCTTGCTTATTTAAGTGCTCTGTCTTTCCAGTTATAGGTGCCAAAATTAGCCCAAATACCAATAATAATGACATAAAAAACATGAAAAAGTTCTGCCAAGGGCAATAACAAAATTAGGTTTGTCTTTTTATACAAGCGCAACATTTTTACTAGAAATATTCCTTCTATAGTCATTTTCAGAATCATTTGTAAAACGGCCATTTGCCAATCAATAAACACATTGACTATAATGCTTACATTGAATAAATAGGCCATTACTAAAATAAGTGTAATATATCTATTTTCATATTTGGTACTTTTACTCACCCAGCGTTTACGTTGTTGGGCCAATTGTTTTAAAGTACCGTTGGGGCTTGTTTGTACTATTGCTTCTTCATTGTATAAAAAACTGACTTGATTCGGGTATTTCTTAAATACTTTATGCATTAAAAACTCATCATCCCCGCTGGCCAAATGCTTGTTATCGTTGTATCCATCCACTTCATGGAAGACGGCTTTTTCAAAAATGAGGTTAGCCGCACTGCACATATTGGGGTTTTTAAGCTCTATGGCTGCGGCTCCAACGCCTACTAAACCAACAAACTCAAGTGCCTGAAGTTTATCAAACAGTTTATTACCATTAAATGCAACTGGGGCATACACCATTTTGGATTGGGTTTCTGCTATATGTTCATTAATGCTACCGAGCCAATTATTTCCGCGTGTACAATCGGCATCTGTCAATACAATAAATTGGTAATTAGCTAATTCAATTCCTTTGGTGATAGCGGCTTTTTTTTGCTTTACATCAACATAATGCGATAGATTAATAAGTGTAATGGCGGTGCTTTGGTTGGCGCTTATAAATGCCTGTACTATTTCGCTTGTATTATCTTCAGAGTGGTCATTCAATACAATAATTTCAAAAAGAGATTTTTCGTAGTTTTGATTGACAATAGACTGCAGGCAGGCTTCAATATTGCTTTGTTCATTGCGAGCAGGCACTAATATGCTAAAGGTGTTTTGTATGCTATTGTTATGTTGTGATTTATGCCTCGCCTTGTTTATAATTCGCAGTAAGCCAAACAGAAAGTAGCCAATTAATAAAACGTAGCCAATTAATAAAATGGTTGAGAGCGAAATCCAATAAATCATAAATGGGTGAACTTTTGTTTAAGTATAAAGTACAAACCTAAAAGTGCTGGAATCATCATATTTATTATCCATAATGAGTAAGCAGAGAGTAATACACCAAGTTCAATGCTTTTGTCATAATTACTCAATTCACCAAATATAAAAAGTGCCGATGCACCTCTTAAACCAATATCAAGCAATATAAAGCTAGGAACAATGGACTGAATGCAAAAAATGGAAATAACGCCAATAATGGCATTTAAGAAACCAATATGAACACCGAAAAAATACAATAACAAAACATATTGTGTAAGGAAAACAATATATCTGAGCATAGACAATACCAGTAATTTTGCTAACTGGCTTTTGGTATAAGCATTGAAAATTTGAATGTATTGCTCGTATTTCTTTATCCACTTATTGGTTTGAAAAAGACGATAAAGCAAATGAATATTCAAGAAAGCGATTACCACTAAAACATGGATTATTAATATAACCAAAGCAATCACTTTCCATTTTAAATAGATATCATAATCTAGTTTTGCAGCAAAAGCCAATAAAGCATAACTACCAAAAATACCAGTAACTATAACTTGGGCGGTATGGCCAATAATGGTTATAAGCGACCCCTTTATTTTGTTAAGTGTTTGTAAATGAATAACCCTGCCAGCAAAATCGCCTATTTGATTGGGTGTAATAATGCTTAAAGTAACACCTGAGAAAATGGCTTTTAAACTATTGTAGTAGCTTAATTTCTCAAACTGATTAATCAATAAATGCCATTTTGCAGTCTCCAATCCCCAATTTGCCAGAACTAAAACAATGGCTAAAAACAGGAAAATGATATTAATGATGGAAAAGTCAAATGTGAAAGAGCTGAATTTTTCGTCAATTTTATAGGCAACAAAAAGTTTATAAACAATAAAAGCAATTGTTAAAACAGCTAAAAGGGTTTTTACATAAACAATCCATTTTTTATTTTTTATCCAAAACTGTTTCAAAAGTATTGCACTTTAAATTAGGCGGCTAAGGTAATAATTTTGTTGTATTGCTTTCGATTTAAATCTATGTTTGAAACTTTATGCAGTCCATATCGCCTTGGTTTTTTATAGTACTTGGTTTTTTAGTCATAATAGGTTCTAGATTATGGCAACAAAAATATATTGATCATTTGTCGGAAGAGTTTAAGGGCAAATTAGCTATAATACTGCGTACCCGAAACAAGTGGTTAAACTATTTAAGTATTGCCTCTATGATTCTTTTTACGGTATTGATTTTTAGCGATTGGATAGAAATAAGGAATAGTATTTTTGTTTTTACTGGCATCAATGTGCTATTGTTTACCGTTTCAGCTAACTTAAATTACAATAAATTCATAAACGATGGTTTTCCCCACGAGTTTATGGTTAACTTTATACAAACAACTGTAATGCGCATTATTGGATTAACTATTGTTTTTTCCTATTTGCTGTTTTAACACTTACAACGTGCATACACCTTTAATAGAGAACGTAAAAGATTTTGATAGAGTGATACTTGGCATTGACCCTGGTACCTTGGTGATGGGCTATGGAATAATTGGTATTCAAAAAAAGCAGGTTATATTGATTACTTTAGGCGTACTAAAATTGGGAAAGTACGATGATTATGCTTTAAAATTGAAGAAAATATTTGAGCGCACAGTTGGATTGATTGATGAGTTTAAGCCAGATGAATTGGCTGTTGAAGCACCATTTTTTGGAAAAAACGTACAATCTATGCTTAAGCTTGGAAGGGCGCAAGGAGTGGCTATTGCAGCTGCTATGAGCAGGGAATTGGCTGTAAACGAGTACTCTCCCAAAAAAATAAAGCAATCCATTACAGGGAATGGAAATGCGAGTAAAGACCAGGTGGCAGAGATGTTGCAACACATACTAAAGTTTAAGTACGACAGTAAATTTTTGGATGCTACTGACGGTTTAGCTGCTGCTTATTGCCATTATATGCAAAAAAATTTAGGTATAGAGAAGGCCTCCAAAAATGCTAAAATACCGACTAAAAAAAAGAGCAGCAGTTGGGATACCTTTGTTAGTAATAACCCTAGTAAAATTAAAAAATAAAAGCGTTAATTTGTCTCAATACCGCACATGAAACTATTACTTAAGATTGTACTTTTTACGCTCATTATTTTTATAGGAAATAGTGCATTGGCTCAAAACAAAGACGAACAATTGGCGGCTCAGTTTTTTTCCAATGCAGAATACGATAAAGCAGCTGAACTATACGAAAAACTGCTTTCTAAGAATTTGGGTTCCATGTATTTTTACGATAATCTTTTACAGTCCTATATTAAGTTAAAACGACTGGATGATGCAGAGAGCTTGTGTAAAAAAATGTACAGGAAATTAGGACTTTCCTATTACAATGTTGATTTGGGTTTTATATATAAATTGGCCAATAAACCAGAGAAAGCACAAAAACAATTTGAGGAGATTGTAAAAAAGTTATTACCCAATCAAGATAGAATATTTGAAACAGCCAATGCTTTTGAGAAAAGAAACGAGCAAGAATTGGCTATAAAGGTTTTTTTGCAAGGCAGAAAGCTATTGAACGACAATATTGTTTTTAACAATGAATTGGCTAACCTATACAGTAATACCAAGCAAATACCTTTAATGATTGAAGAGTATTTGAACGGAATAGAACAAAACCCGTTTAACCAAGAACAAATACAGGGTTTATTGCAAAACAATATCAACAACAACAGTGATTTTGAGCTATTGAAAGTGGCCTTGATTAAAAGGATAAGAACCAATCAGAAAATTGACGCCTACTATGAAATGCTTATTTGGTTTTATGTGCAGCGCAAAGATTTTGAAAATGCCCTTATTCAGGCAAAGGCAATGGATAAGCGCTTAAAAGAAGAAGGCAGGAAAATGATGGACTTGGGCTATTTGGCTATCAGCAATGAAAAATATGATGCTGCTGTTCGTTTATTCAACGAGGTAGCGTTGCTGGGAAAAGACAAAGCCTATTATTTGGCAGCCAAACAAGGGGTTTTAGAGGCAAGCAACAAAAAACTATTGAGTTCAGATTCTTTTTCGCAAGCAGATTTGGTGAATTTAGAAAAGACCTATGAAGCTTTTTTAGCAGAAAATGGTAAAACTTTTTATACTTCTGGCTGCATACGCGATTTGGCCAAAATGAATACTTTTTACTTAAATAATTTCCCCAAAGCAATTGCCTTGTACAACGAATTGCTGAACATGGCCGGAATAGAGGCGCAATTTAAAGCAGAATGCAAATTGGAGTTGGGCGATTTATACGTAATGAAGGGAGAGGAGTGGGAAGCCATGTTGCTTTACGGACAGGTAGATAAAGAATTTTTGGAACATCCATTAGGGCAAGAAGCCAAGTTTAAAAACGCCAAGTTAAGCTATTATTTAGGAGAATTTGAATGGGCAAAAGCTCAGCTAGATATTTTAAAAACAGCTACAACGCAATTGATAGCCAATAATGCATTGGAATTGTCATTACTGATTCAAGACAACACTATTGATTCCAATGAGGATGCTTTAAAAATGTTTGCTCGTGCCGATTTGTACTACCAACAGAACAAACTCAGCATGGCTAATGTACTGCTCGATTCCATAAATTTATTGTTTCCTAAACACGATTTAGCGGATGATATTGCCTTTAAAAAGGGACAATTATTCCTCAAACAAAAGAACTATACAGAATCGCTCAAATACTTCAATATAGTTTTAAATGAATACGGAAGCGATATATTGGGCGATAACGCTTTGCTGAACATAGCCATTATTTATGACAGGTACTTGAAAAAACCTGCCGAGGCGCAAAAACAGTATGAGAGTTTTATAGAACGCTATAGCAGCAGTATATTTATAAATGAAGTAAGAAAACGCTATAGAACGCTTCGTGGCGATGTAATAAATTAAGGATGATAGTATATAATGTAACCATAAATGTAGATAGTGCTGTTCATGAAGAGTGGCTTAAGTGGATGAAAGAAAAGCATCTTGCGGATGTGATGGCTACTGGGATGTTTGAAAACTATAAGTTTTTGAAACTATTGAGTAAGCAAGAAGATGAAATAGGCGAAACATACGCCATACAGTACTTTGCAAAGAGTATGGAAAATTATGAACGCTACAAGCAAGAATTTGCTCCTCAATTGCAACAAGATGGAAAGCAACTTTTTGACGGCAAGTTCCACGCATTTAGAACACTTTTAGAAGAAGTGGAGTAATACCCAATACCCATATAATTGATTACATTGTCTTATTTGGACTAAGTGTCCCAAAAGGGGATTTTTTTGTTTCTTTCTGGTGACAGAAATAATTGAGCACCAAAAAGTTAAAGTTTTAGCATGTTAATTGATATGGTTTTATCATTCACATGTATTTTTTCATCCTATTCATACAAGCTGTTATTGCATGGTTCTTAATGGCACCGCTTTTAAAACTGTTGTTAATTGGTTTGTCAAAATTGGTATATAGGCCAATGTCAACCATACTAAATGTGGAATACAATTATAATTATGCGGCAATTGTAACCGTGCCTGAAGGATATACTATGTTGGAAGACATAATTGAGTCGTTCAATAAACAAACCTATAAAAACTTTACCGTTTATTTCGTATTGGATTATAATAGCAGAATCAACGTATTCCATTTATCATCCAATAGAATAAAGTTTCTGGTTCCTAATAAACCATTCCACTCCAAGGTAAATGCTATTGCATTTGCTTTTGATGCGTTTGAGCAAGACTTTGATGGTATTAGTTTATTTGATGCTGGAAATTTATTACACCCCAATTATTTCCAAGAAATAAACAAAGAGTTTTGTAAAGGAAATAAGGCCGTTCAAGGAGCTATTGAGGCAAAAAATTTTAATAGCGTAACGGTTAATTTAGATGCTGCCAATGATGCGTTCTACTCTTTCCACGATAAAGAAAGTAGAAATCAATTGGGATTATCTGCCAGTATTTGGAATTTAGGCTTTTGTATTGATAGTGTCATTTTCGGGAAGATTATTAAAAAAGTACATAAATCATCAATAATAGGATACGATAAAGTTATTCAGGCTAAACTATTATTGCATACAAACCATGTGGCTTATGCAGCCAAAGCCATTGTTTTTGAAGAGAAAATAAATAGCAGGCATATTATTCAACATCAGGCCAATTGGTTTTTAAACATCATTGAAGCACTTCCCATCTTTTTCAAGGGAATGCAAACATTGAGTTTTGATAGACTAAACTATGCTTTAAATATGATGCGTCCGCCCTTAACGCTTGTATTCTTAATGGCTTGTTTCTTGGCTGTTTTAAATATATTTATGTTGGAAGAGTTTATTTTGTTAATGCCCATTGCTTTAGCAAGTATTACATTTTCTTTTTTTGCTATTCTTGCAATCAAGAAGGTAGATAAACGCATTTGGAGGTCTATACATCAATTCCCACGCTTATTGCTTATTCAATTATTTAACTTATTCATTATACGTAAAGCAAGCACTTCTAAATATATTACACCATCTGTAATAAATAAGAAGGTAAACGATTTGCTTGTTTTACATAAGTAACTTTAACTTTCATAGGTTATACTAAATATCCATATAATATAGTCCAATCTACTTGTTCTTTTTCCTCCACTCTTCTTCAAAAAATAGTTACATAGCTATTGCTATGTAACTATTTTTTTCATTGTCTTGATAAAAAATTACTACGTATCTTCAGACTATATTATATGCACATTTGGTATTAGTGTTTTAGCTTAACAATTGGAGGTACTTGTTGCCTCCATTGTTATTTTATTGTGTTTATGCTTGTTTGATAATACAAAAAATATATTTTTGAATAAACGTATAATCAAAAACATGAAAGCAGTTATTCCTGTAGCAGGAATTGGGACTCGTTTACGTCCGCACACACATACACAACCCAAAGCTTTAATTCCAATTGCGGGAAAACCAATATTGGCGCATATTGTAGATAATTTAATAGATGCGGGAATCAATGATTTTGTTTTTATTATTGGATACCTAGGCGATAAAATTGAAGAGTATATTCAAAAAAATTATCCTTCCATTACAGCCGACTTTATTATTCAAACAAGTGGTAAGGGTGTGGGTCATGCTATTTGGCTTGCCAAAGATATTATTCTAAAAAAGGAAGAAGAAATTCTAATTGTATTTGGCGATACCATAGCCGATGTTGATTTGAAAGCCGTTATTGCAGAGCCATACAATATGCTAGGCATAAAAAAGGTAGAAGACCCTCGGCAATTTGGTGTGGCAGAAGTAAGCAAAGAAGGATTTATTACCAAAATGGTGGAGAAACCTGCCATACCTAAATCGAATTTAGCTTTAGTGGGTATTTATAAAATAAGGGATAGCAAAGCCTTAATTGAAGCACTATCTTTTAACATAAGCAAAAAGAAAACTACACTCAATGAATATACCTTAACAGATGCTATGATGGGCATGTTGCATGATGGATATACTTTTAAAGCATTTGATGTAGCCAGTTGGTTTGATTGTGGGAAAAAAGAAATATTGCTTGAAACCAATTCTATTTTACTCAAAAAACTCAATTACGACACCACTAAATACAATTTTGAAAATACCATTATAATTCCGCCTGTTTTTATTGGTGATAACTGTAAAATAAACAATTGCATCATTGGTCCTAATGTATCCATTGGCGAAAATGCCATACTAAAATATGGAATTATAAAAGACAGTATAATAGGGCCTTATGCACAAATAGAATATGCTATATTAGAGCACTCACTTATTGGAAACGATGCTTTTTTATGCGGAAACAAACAAAGCCTCAATATTGGCGATAGTACAGAAATTAAATTTGGATAATATATGAAGAAAAAAGTTCAACTGGCATTTTTGCTTATCTCAACAGCACTGTTTACAAGTGCACAAAACACCGTTTATGACTCACTTATAGTGAGTGGTAGTAATGAACAAGATTCCTTAATTGTATTAGCTTACAATACAAAATCGGCTAGTATAGGCGATAATTTAGCTACTATAAATATTCCAGCTGGATTTAAATACCTAGATGGAAAGCAAGGAAGAATAGTATTGGAATATTTTTGGGGCAATATGCCCGATGAAAGTTTGATGGGACTTATTTTACCATTGGATAAAACACCCGTTGATGGAGACAGTTGGGCAGTAAGTATCAAGTACGATAATTCAGGACACGTGGAAGATGGTGATGCCAAAGACATAAACTACGATGAGTTGCTGGCTGAAATGCAAAAGGATATGGTAGAAGCCAATAAGGAAAGAGTAGCGCAAGGATACCAAGCGGTTAGTTTAACAGGTTGGGCGGTTTCTCCTTATTACGATTCGGAGGCCAAAAAATTACATTGGGCCAAGAAGATAAAATTTGATGGTGATAGTTTAGAAACACTCAACTACAATATACGTGTATTGGGAAGGGGTGGTGTATTGGAGTTGAATGTAATTGCAGGTATGAATCAGTTTGGGCAAGTATATAAACATATAGACCCATTATTGGCCAGCGTAAGTTTTAATGAAGGACAACGCTATGAAAATTTTGATAGTGGAGTTGATAAAGTAGCCGCCTATGGAATAGGAGGCTTAATAGCAGGAAAAGTATTGGCAAAAGTGGGTTTCTTTGCATTGCTACTCAAGTTTAGCAAATTTATTATTATTGGTCTTATTGCAGCAGCAGGTGCGGCATGGAAATTTTTGTTTAAGAAAAAAGAACCAGTAGAGGAAATAGCAGAAACGACTAACACGCCTGAATAGCACCAAAACGCTATTGATTTAGTATAATCATTTTAAACGCCAACTCTTGCAAGAGTTGGCGTTTATTTTTTACAGGTAATTCCTGTTTATTTTTGTAAGGCTATAATAGCCGTTAGTGCGCAGCCAACCAATTTTCGCCAATACCCACCTCCGCTTTTATAGGTACATGCAATGGCATGGCTTTTTCCATTTCTGTTATTACCAATTCCTTTAGCAATTCTATTTCTGTTTTATGTACATCAAAAAGCAATTCATCATGCACTTGTAGAATCATTTTGGAGTGTACTATTCCGCTATCAGCCTGTTTCATTCTTTTGTGAATGGCAATCATGGCAATTTTAATCATATCTGCTGCACTGCCTTGAATGGGGGCATTAATGGCATTTCGTTCAGCAAAACCACGTACCGTAAAATTGGCAGAATTGATGTCTCTTAAATATCTTCTACGGCCTTTTAAAGTTTCTACAAATCCATATTCCTTTGCCGTATTGATAGTAGCACTCATATACGACTTAATATGTGGGTATTGTTTAAAATACTCTTCAATAATGGTAGCCGCCTCTTTGCGTGGAATACCCAAACTTTGGCTTAAGCCAAATGCCGATTGTCCGTAAATAATACCAAAATTAACCGCTTTGGCATTCCGTCTTTCTTCGCTTGTTACTTCTGTAATGGCTTTGCCATATACTTTGGCTGCAGTAGCTATATGTATGTCTATGCCGTTTTTAAAGGCTTCAATCATGGCCTCTTCCTTTGCCATTTCAGCTATTATACGCAGTTCTATCTGCGAGTAATCGGCACTCATCAATAAAAAATCATCATTGCGGGGAACAAATGCTTTGCGAATTTCTTTTCCTTTATCTGTTCTGATAGGAATATTTTGTAAGTTAGGATTGGTAGAAGAAAGTCTGCCTGTTGCCGCTACGGCTTGGTTAAACGAAGTGTGTACCCGTCCTGTTTTTTCGTTAATCAATTCAGGAAGCGCATCCACATAGGTTGATTTTAACTTACTCAGTTGGCGAATGTCTAAAATGCACCTGATTATTTCGTGTTCGCTTAAGCCTTGCAATACATCTTCGCCTGTTTGGTATTGTCCGGTTTTGGTTTTTTTTGCTTTTGGATCAAGGTGGAGGTGTTCAAAAAGCACTTCACCCAATTGCTTAGGCGAGGCAATATTGAATTCCATTCCTGCCAACTCAATAATTCTTTTTTCTAAAGCAGCAATATCTGTTTCCAATGCCAAAGAGTATGAGTTAAGAAAGGCCTTGTCTATTTTTATTCCTTCACGCTCTATATCGCTTAAAACATGTACCAGCGGAATTTCTATATTTTCAAACAACGATTGTGCATTGCTTGCTATCAATTGAGGAGCCAGTTTGTTTTTAAGTTGAAGCGTAATATCAGCATCTTCAGCAGCATATTCTTTTATTTTTTCTACTTCCACATCGCGCATATTCAATTGGTTTTTGCCTTTTTTGCCAATTAAAGTGGTAATGCTTACTGGTTCGTAGTTTAAGTATATTCCTGCCAAATAATCCATGCCATGTCTTTGGTCTGGCTCAATTAAGTAGTGCGCCAACATGGTATCAAACAAAGGGCCTTTTAAGGTAAGTCCGTATTGTTTAAGTATGCCTAAATCGTATTTAATATTTTGCCCAATTTTTACTATTTCTTCGCTTTCAAATACCGCAGCAAATTCTTCCATTATGCTTTTTGCCTCTTCATAGTTATCAGGAAAAGGAATATAATAGGCTTCTGTTTCTTTTATGCTGAACGACATGCCTACTATGGAAGCATCTAGCGTTTCCAAAGAGGAAGTTTCTGTATCAAAACAAAATTCTTTTTCGGCAAGCAAGGCTTGCAATAAGTCTTTTCTTTTCTGAATAGTATCAACCAGTATATAATTATGCGGAGTATTTTCTATATTATTTCTAAATATAGCAGACTCTTCTTTTTCCTCTGTTACATCAGTTGTTTGCGCAGGTGCTTCTATTTTATTGGCTGTAGGCGTGGGTGCAGGGTTAAATAAATCAAAAGTAGCTGTAGGAGCAGCAGCTTGTCTTTTTTCATTTACCATATTGCTAGCATTGCTGCCTTGTATTTCATCGCTAAAAAGGCGTTTAGCCATGGTTTTGAACTCCAATTCTGCAAACAGTGCTTCGCAAGCTTCTCTGTTTGGTACTTCATATATAAGGGCATTGGCATCAAAGGCAATGGGCACATTTAAATCAATAGTGGCCAATCTTTTTGATAAAAACGCTTTTTCCTTATTGTTCTCTACATTTTCTTTTTGTTTACCTTTAAGCTCATGCACGTGTTCATATAAACCTTCCATGCTGCCATATTTTTGAACCAATATTTTAGCCGTTTTCTCACCAATTCCTGGTATGCCCGGAATATTATCTACCGAATCGCCCCACATACCTAAAATATCTATTACCTGTTTTACATCGGTAATTTCCCATCTTTTAAGTACTTCTGGCACTCCCAACACTTCATAATCATTGCCCATGCGGGCTGGTTTATATATAAATATATTTTCGCTTACCAACTGACCAAAATCCTTATCGGGAGTCATCATATAAGTAGTAAACCCTTCTTGCTCGGCTTTTTTGGCTAGCGTACCAATTACATCATCTGCCTCGTAACCATCCATTATTAAAAGTGGAATATTTAAAGCTTCCGTTATTTGCCTAATAAATGGCAGCGCAGAGGAAATGCCTTCGGGCATTTCTTCACGGTGGGCTTTATAAGCCTCATATTCTATATGGCGAGCGGTGGGCGCAGAGGTATCAAACGATACACCAATATGCGTAGGTTTTTCTTTTTTAAGAATATCAAGTACGGTATTGGTATAGCCAAATATAGCAGAAGTATTAAAGCCCGTGCTGGTAATACGGGGGTTTTGGCTAAAAGCAAAATAAGCCCTGTAAACCAGTGCCATTCCGTCTAATAAAAATAGTTTTTTTGCAGACATAATTGGTCAAATGTAAAATAAAAAGCGAAGTGTAATACCATAAGCAAGTAAAAATATAGAAATAAATAGCATGATATAGTTTACTCAAAATATTTATATTGCTTGCTTAACCAGTACTCTTTTTTAGATGAAGTCCATATTCGCTTATTTATTGTTGCTATTGAGCGCAACTCAACTGTTTAGTGGCCACCTCAATGCCCAACAAACACATCCTGTAAATGGTCCACGCAATATAAAAAACAGCTATTTTGCTTTTACCAATGCTACCATATTTATAGATGCCAATACCAAAATAGAAAATGCCACTTTGCTTATAAACGAGGGCAAAGTAGAAAATGTAGGCGTACAGATTCCTGTTCCTAAAGAGGCACAAGTAATTGATTTAAAAGGAAAGTTTGTTTATCCTTCTTTTATAGATTTATATGCCAGCTATGGCATAAAAACGCCCCCAAGCAGCACTGGGCAGCATACTGACCAATATAATTCAAACAAAAGTGGTGCTTACGTTTGGAACGATGCAATACGTGCAGAAGTAGATGCTGTAAACCATTTTAGTTACGATGAAGCGGCTTCTAAAAAGTGGCTTGCCAGTGGTTTTGGTGCTACTTTATCGGGTGTACACGATGGTATTCATAGAGGTTCGAGTGCGTTGGTACTTACCCACAAGGCAGCAGAGGCAGAATTGGTTATAGTGCCTAAAGCGGCTGCTGGTTTAAGTTTTAACAAAGGTTCTTCTAGGCAGGATTATCCTAATTCCTTAATGGGCAGCGTTGCTTTATTAAGGCAAACCTTTTATGATGCCAGTTGGTATGCCAAACAAAGCCAAGAAAAAAATTTGGCACTACAAGCCATTCTTAATTTGCAGTCGTTGCCCCATGTGTTTGAGGTAGATAACAAACTATCAGCTTTACGCGCAGCCAAAATAGCCAAGGAATTCAATATGCCATTGTATATAAAAGGAGCGGGCGATGAATACCAACGCATAGCCGAAATAAAAAATAGTGGAGCTTCCTTTATAGTGCCTATTAATTTTCCAAAAGCCTATGAGGTAGAAGATGTATTTGATGCCAATAATGTTTCTACAGCCGATTTAAAGCATTGGGAAATGGCACCACAGAACTTACAAGCATTGGCCAAAGCCAATATTACATTTTCCATAACTGCCCATGGTTGTGCTGATGCCAATGAATTTTTAAAAAATTTACGCAAAGCAGTGGAATATGGTTTAGAGGAAAAAGCGGCTTTACAAGCTCTTACCCTTACCCCAGCTAAAATGCTAAAAGTAGAAAGCCAAATAGGTGCTTTGCGTAAAAATATGCTCGCCAATTTCATTATTAGCAATAAATCTATTTTTGATAAGGAAGCGGTATTGCTGCAACACTGGGTAAAAGGAGTAAAAAGCGAACTGGCAAGCTTGCCAGAATTGGATATAAGAGGGAAGTACAAAATACAAGCTGCCGAACTCAGCAATTATCAAATGCATATAGAAGGCGAAATGAGTAAAAATACCGTTTCTCTTTTGGGTACAGATACCCTCAAAGGCAGTATTACCCACGATGGCACTTTGGTGACTTGTAATTTTGAATCGCCTAAGAAATCAAATAAATACTTACGTTTTAGTTTTTGGTTAAGCGAAAAAACAGATTCCGCTAATATGGCTTACGCCAAAGAGTGGAAAGGAAATATACAACTAAGCAACGGAAACAGTATAGCCTTTACTGCCACTAAAATAGCCGCTTTTGCTGCAAGCAATAGAAAGAAAGACAGCATTGCCCCTTTGAGTTATGGCGTGGTAAGCTATCCTTTTACTGATTATGGTTATACCAATACACCAAGCCCTAAAACGGTGGTTTTTAAAAATGCAACTGTATGGAGCAATGAAGCAGCGGGTATTTTAACAGAAACAGATGTAGCCATAAGCAATGGCAAAATTGTAAGTGTTGGCAAAAATTTGAGTCTGACCAATGCACAAATAATAGATGCCAAAGGCAAACACTTAACCAATGGAATAATTGATGAGCACTCGCATATAGCCATTTACAGAGGAGTAAACGAATGTTCGCAAGGGGTAACAGCCGAAGTAAGAATAGGTGATGTACTGAATAGTGAAGACATAAACATATACCGCCAATTGGCAGGAGGTGTTACGGCTGCGCAACTATTACATGGCTCTTGCAATCCCATGGGCGGACAAAGTGCGCTCATAAAACTACGCTGGGGAGTAGCACCAGAAAAAATGAAAATAGAGGGGGCTGATGGTTTTATAAAATTTGCTTTGGGAGAAAATGTAAAGCAAAGCAATTGGGGAAGTGCTACGGCTAGGTATCCGCAAACCAGAATGGGTGTGGAGCAATTGATGTATGACGAGTTTATAAAAGCCAAAGAGTACGAAAAAAGTATTAAACTAAACCCTACTGGCACACGCAGAGATTTGGAGTTGGAAACCGTATTGGAAATATTGAATAAAAAACGATTTATAAGCTGCCATAGTTACGTGCAAAGTGAAATAAATATGCTGATGCACCTGGCAGATAGCATGGGTTTTAAAGTAAATACATTTACCCACATATTAGAGGGCTATAAAGTAGCCGATAAAATGAAAACACATGGCGTACATGCCAGTACCTTTGCTGATTGGTGGGCATATAAATACGAAGTAATTGATGCCATTCCTTACAATGCCGCCATTATGCATAAAATGGGTGTAAATGTGGCCATTAATAGCGATGATGCAGAAATGGGACGCAGGCTAAACCAAGAAGCAGCCAAAATTATTAAGTATGGCAATATAAGCGAAGAAGATGCTTGGAAAATGGTAACCCTGAACCCAGCCAAAATGCTGCATTTAGATAAACAATTGGGTAGTATAAAAGCAGGTAAAGATGCCGATTTAGTATTGTGGAATACCAATCCGCTGAGCATATACGCAAAGCCAGAAATGACTTTTGTTGATGGTATTTGTTACTACAGCTCAACAGCAGATGAATTATTACGGAAAAGCATACAAGAAGAGCGTCAACGGATTATTTTTAAAATGATTGCCGCCAAACAAGCAGGGGAAAAAACAGAAAAGAAAGTAAGCGAAATAGACGAAAACTACCACTGCGAGGATTAAGGGAGTGCTATAAAGCTGAAGCAATAGGTAATTGAGGCCGATAACTGTTTGCTAACAAAAGATTTCATGACAAAGCATCATATCATTTTCAAAAAATACCAAGAGACACACCAAGATTTTAAGCAACAGAAAAGAGTTGGTTACAATTTGTAACTAAGTTAAAAACAAACATAGTACGATAAACAAACAAGATACAATAAAAGTATTCAGCCAGTGAGGTTTTGTAAACAGCACTTTGTATTATAAGCATTTGTAATGCTGAAAAAATAAAAACTAGCGGGTCATGCTGAGGAACGAAGCATCTTGCTTGTTTAAAGGAGTTCCATTGGTAAACGGAGCGTTCCTGCCGTCAGTGAACTAACGCAGTCGCTGTGCCCAGAATAACGATTCTGCACAAATAAAAAATAAGCAAATCCGAGCTAGCGGGAATCTATTGATTGAAATGTGGAGATTAAACGAATATACTCACAATAGGAGTTACAGTTACAAAAAGACAATAAAAAAGGGCAAGCTTACTGCATCGCACCGCTACAACTTTACGCCCTTGCTTCGATCAAGACCTGGGGGATTAAAAGGAGCTGGTCGTACAGGGCTCACCCGAGCGCAAAAGTAGTTTTTTTTTATGTTTTATGCAAATGTTAAATTTATAAGTCCATTTGTTTGGGTTTTACTTCCTTATTGTCAGGCTAAAGTAACAAAAGAGCATTTCGCATTACCGATATAGATGCTCAATACCATTGTTCTCAACACATTGAAAGTTGTTAAAATAAAACCAGCTTATATTTTGAAAATCCCTTTAGTATAATAGTTTTGCCGTAGTAGTTGTTAGTTAATAGTTGACAGTAAAAATTTCTAACAACCATCAACTAACAATCATCCAAAAACAAATGCAAGAATTAATTAGCCAATTAAACGAGAATTTAGCCAAAGTATATTTAGGTGGAGGAGTTAAAGCCGCTGCCAAGCAAAAGGAAAAAGGAAAAATGCTTGCCCGTGAGCGTGTGGAGTATTTATTAGATAAGGACAAACCACAAATAGAAATTGGTGCTTTTGTAGGGCAAGATATGTATGCCGAACATGGGGGCTGCCCAAGTGGAGGTGTAGTGGTAGTAATGGGTTATGTAAGCGGAAAACAATGTATAGTAGTGGCCAATGATGCTACCGTAAAAGCGGGTGCTTGGTTTCCTATTACCGCAAAAAAGAATTTACGTGCACAGGAAATCTCCATGGAGAATAAACTGCCAATTATTTATTTGGTAGATAGTGCGGGGGTTTATTTACCCATGCAAGATGAAATTTTTCCTGACAAGGAACATTTCGGACGTATTTTTAGAAACAATGCCATTATGAGCAGCTTGGGAATAACCCAAATAGCGGCTGTAATGGGTAGCTGCGTGGCTGGTGGTGCTTATTTGCCTATTATGAGCGATGAGGCCATGATAGTTGACAAAACAGGCTCTATATTCCTAGCAGGAAGTTATTTGGTAAAAGCCGCCATAGGCGAAGACATAGACAACGAAACTTTAGGAGGTGCCAGCACACACTGCGAAATAAGTGGTGTTACCGATTATAAATTTGCCAACGATGCCGATTGTTTGGATAGGATAAAACGCATTATGGATAAAATTGGTGATTTTGACAAAGCAGGCTTCAATCGCATTGCTTCTGTAGCACCCACTAAAAGCATGGATAGTGTGTATGATGCCGTAGCCAATTTTACCAAACCTTTTGATGTATTGGAAATTATAGAGCGTTTGGTAGATGCTGATACTTTTGATCCATATAAAGAATTGTATGGCAAAACCATTACTTGCGGTTATGCCCGCATAGATGGTTGGGCGGTGGGTGTTGTTGCCAATAACCGACAAGTATCCATCCTTCATGGTATTGCGCGTAAGGAAGTCCATGCTTTCAATGGCTATCGCTGAGATTTTC